>CAZXFO010000058.1:0-5168 GCA_964639745.1 uncultured Coxiellaceae bacterium
GAATATTAAGCAATATCCAATTGTTCAACAGAAGCTAGCTAATAATTCTTTAAAAATACATGCGTGGTTCTTTGACTTTGATCAGAACCTTATGTATGAATGGAATGAAAATGATTTAACATTTAAAGCTTTAGTGCCTGAAGCTGTTTAAATTTAACAACTACCTAAGCTAACGCCTCTTGCTAAAGAGGCGTTGTTTCTGATTAATTAGTTCGCGAGCCAATCGCAGCTACCATATATGCTAATCCACAGAAAAATAAATCAATCCCAATAAATAAGCCTATAACGTAAAGGCCTGACTCTGGCCAGCTGCTCAAAATTAAAATGCCTAGAAGTAAAGAAAGAAGTGCATTGGCGAAATACCAACCCCACTGAGGGGAGCGTAAGTTCCAGGAATAAAATATGCGAAAGGAGCCAATAATAAGATAGAAAATTCCCAGAGCTAGTGTGAATGAAATAGAGCTGGATACAGGCTCTTTAATAAGAAAAAAACCGATGCCCATATATAAAACAGACATCAAAAGATGTGTTAAAAAGCCTATTCCTTTATGCTGCCACCAGAAAGTAAACGTATCAATCAGTAAGATCGTACCAGCAATAAATAGCAACATGCCTAGAAATATGACCGAAAAAATAGTCGTTAGTGTGGTCATACTAATGGCGAGAATACCAAGAACAGCAAGACCTACACCCCAAGCAAAAAATAAACCCCAATTTCGTCCAAAAATTAAAGGATTTATGCGTACTGAGTTCATGGCTACGTCCTTGTAATGTAAAGGTAAAATTATTATAGCATAGAGCAATAAACCACCAATATTTTTTGCTAAATGTAACCTTTCCTTAAATATTTAACCTATGCTACATTTGTCCCTCAATTTAGATTATGAAGGGCGCATCTTATGTGGTTTAAACAGGCTGTTATATTTCAGCTAGATGAAAATTTTCATATTTCAACAGCAGAATTAAATGAAAAAATGGCGGTATTAGCATTTAGGCCTTGCATGCCTTCTATGCCAAGTAGTATGGGTTGGGCTGCTCCCGTCGATGAGCCAGAAGCTCCTTTTGCTCAAGTTATTAATGGCTATACGATGGTTTGTTTACAAATAGAAGAGAAAATCCTTCCCGCCGATGTTATCCGGCAAGAGTTAGCAAAAAAAATAAAAGAAATTGAAAATAACGAAGCACGAAAAGTTCGCCAGAAGGAAAAATACGAAATAAAAGATCAACTCGTCGCAACTTTATTACCGCGTGCATTTACCAAGCTAGCAAGAATTTATGCCTATATTGATCCTAAGAATAATTGGCTAATTGTAGGCACAACTCAAGAGAAAAAAGTTGAAAAGCTAATTTCAATGTTCTCAAAAACATTAAATATGGAAGTGAGTCCAGTAATAATTGAAAAGCTTTCCTATACACTAACTCATTGGCTTACATCACAGAGTTATTCCTCCTCGTTCGCCATTGAGAAATCTTGCGTATTACAAGACTTAAATCAACAAAACCGTGTTGTTCGATGCCAACAGCAAGATTTATTTGCGAATAGTATTCAGTCATTATTAAAAGACGGGCATTATGTTAAGCAATTAGCCTTAAGCTGGCAGGATAGAGTGAAATTTGTTTTAGTTGATGGCTTTAAGATTACGGGAATTAAATTTGAAGAAGAAATTATTGCCCAGTCAAAGGAAATGGAAGCGGGAACAATACAACAGCAATTTATCGCTGATTTTCTAATTATGTCTGCAACTTTATCACTACTGATCAAAGATCTATATGATGTTTTACAAAAAGACGATTCTAAACAAAAGTTGGTAGCTTAATTATTTAATAAATGGCTTTTGCATAATATCTAATAATTTTGATGAGATATTATGATGTTTAATATTGTTAGCATTAATAAACATCTTAATCATGGCTTTATTAAACGCAGGAAGATCGTCAGGTTGGCGGCTAGTTAGTAAATTATGGTCAATAACAACTTTACGGTTTACCCAATTCGCTCCTGCATTTATTAAATCAGTTTTAATTGCCGCATAAGAGGTTATAGTGCGATTTTCTAAACGGCCTGTTTCAATAATGGTAACTGCACCGTGGCATATTGCCGTGATTGGCTTGTGTTTTTTAAAGAAATGATCAATAAATTGAATAGCTTTTTTAAAAGTTCTTAGTTTATCGGGATTCAAAACCCCGCCTGGCAACATTAGCGCATCATAATCATTGGGATTGGCTTTGGCTAAATCAACATCTACCTTATAAGATTTGCCCCAACTAGTGCGATCCCAACATTTAACCTTATTTTTTACTGGCGAAATAACATGCACAGTGGCATGAGCTTCCTCTAAAGCTTTACGAGGTTTAACTAATTCAATCTCCTCAAAGCCCTCGCAAACCAAAATAGCTACTTTGAAGTCGCGTAATTTGAGGTTAGTTGATTTCATAAATAGTCCTTAGAGATCGAATGTTAACCATAATTATAACACGGAGTAAGGCTAAGGCAGGTACATAAGACGTCCTAGGGTTTACCCTAATAGCTTTAGATAGAAATAAGGAGCATACTGAAAATCTCCTCAAAGACAGCCTTCAAAGGGAAGTTAAATTATAAAGGAGTCGCGCTATGATTGATACTGAACTAGAACCTAATCGTACTGACACTAGAAGAGCTACCAATACGAATACCCGTCCTGCCATCGATACAGATACCAGTAGAAATGTTCAGGCTGTGGGCTTAATTGCGTTTATCGTCACTGCCTTACTAGTAGTAGCTGGATTTATCTATTATGGTAATCAACCGACAGTAACTACTCCTGCAGGAGTTTCTAATGGAGTAACAACGACTGAGCCGGGAATTGCCCCCAATACATCGCGGACTACTACGACACCTACTAATAATACTGCTGCTCAGCAACAAGCCCCTGCCCAAAAATAAAGAATTACAGGTGACACACAAAACGGCGAGAGGTTTTTTTGATGAGGTTAAGCAGAGTTTAATTAATATTTAACCATAGTCACTTTTAATTTCTCTATGCGAGAAGGGGTTTTTACCTCGACTTCATCTCCAACGCGTGAGCGTAATAAAGCCTTAGCGACCGGCGACATCCAGCTTATTTTTCCTTTATTAATGTCAGCTTCATCTACTCCTACTATAGTGACGGTTACAATTTTCTTATTGCAAGTATAAGTAACTGTGGCGCCAAAGAATACTTGGGTTAAATTTTTCTGTAGCTCTGGATCGACTACTTGAGCGCTTTCTATGCTGCGAGTTAAATAACGTATACGTCTATCAATCTCTCTGAGACGTTTTTTGGCATACGTATAATCAGCATTTTCAGAACGATCACCATTACTAGCAGCCCAACTTAAAGTTTCTACGACTTTAGGTCTTTCACTATGAAGTAATTTTTTCAGTTCAAGTTGGAGCTGATTGAATCCTATGGGCGTCATATAATTTTTAGCATTTTTTGGCAATGCAATTTCAGCTTGCTCTGGTTCAGCATGATCATCATCAGTCTCTTTGGTAAAAGCTTTACTCATTCCCATTCCTGTAATAATTAAATAGCCTAAGCTAAATAATAATCAATTTGTACCTTATTGGCTATTCGCAACATGGGGCCCATGATCAGAAGGATTAGTATGATAGACCTCAATGTTTTTAAAGCGCTGATTAAATAATTTCTCAAATTTAGCGTGCTTAGAAGGGGATATTGGTGATAGCACCCAGCCTGATTTATTGTAAACTTTATAGCCTTTCATTGCACAGTAAAGTTCAATTGCCTCAACATAATGCGGGTCCCAAGCTTTGCTGACAGTAATTTTCTCGCTTGTTTTAATAAATTGGTCAACTTGATGTTTCGCCATTCTGATAAGGTTATCATTAGGAAAATGTTCTTTATCGAATACTTGCTCTGTATAACTTACGTATGATCTATATAAAATATTGCTGACTTGACTAATAAGACTTGAGTCTAGTGTTGAATTAGCAAATAGTGCAGCAAAGCCTTTTTCAGTTATTTCTTTATGGCCAATTTTAATTTGTTTGATGCCTTTCTTAAAGAATTGTTTATCAAAATTAGACGGTAACAAATGTTTAACAAATTCATACAGGCATAAAGGAATATCAATATCAGTATGTTTCAATTCAGAATATATTTTTCCTTGGTTTATAGTTTCAATAATTTTAATTGAATTAATCTTGTTTTGATTATTATCTTTAAATAAAACATTTATCACATCTTGGCTAGTCTGGCAGGAAGAATGACTTGCTTCGACTTCAGCCAACGCCTCATTAAAGTGAGGGGCACGATGAATCAATTTGGATGATTGACAAGTGACTTCTTCCGACACAATAGCAGAATAATTATTATTTTTTTCAAACAAACTAGGGCAGGTTGATGTAGTGTGTTGGGGTTTAGGAGTTTTAGTTGTTGAGCTTTCATGCTGTTTGTTAACCGGAGTTAATAATGGTTGCAGCAGATCTGATCTTGCGGGCTTTTTCATATGAGTAGGAATTTTAGCAATCGATAAAGTTAGAAATTCTGGAATGATAAATAATCCCATTAAAAATAACTTTAAAAATTTGTATCGGCGGGGTAATGGAGAGGATGAAAATGACTTTCCTCCTTTCTTATGGCTGGATGCTATTTTGTCAATTTTATAAAAAAGCGATAGGCGCCAGGTATATAGCTTGTAAAAAATATAATGATGTAAACGCATTTTGGTAGGATGGATCAATTCTTCTGTATTTTGATCAGAATATTTTTTAGAGGGTAATGCGTCAGGACTTTCATAAGCATCTCGAGCTTTTTGAGGTAAATTAACCTTATCAGCGAAGAGGGTCATTCTTGCTTTTTTAATAATTACTGAAGATGACACGTTCGCAAGATTATGAGTTACACCTAGAACAGATCGCCACCAGTTTTTATAGGTCAGCCTAATCATATAGTTTCTCTATAATCGCCCTTAATTGGATTATAGGAGGCTGTTCTTAAGATTTCCTTAGGTAAAATTTATCCGATATCTAGTTGATAAATAATAAAATTTGGACGAAAGATCATTAAATAAAAGGGGCCTTGGCCCCTTTTATTTAGCACTTAGAATTATTTTATTCGCCTTTGCCACCGTGTGAGCTTTCTCCGCCCTTGCGACCTGCTTCACTCAAACTTTCATGGCCACGT
>CAZXFO010000059.1:0-3083 GCA_964639745.1 uncultured Coxiellaceae bacterium
TAAAACACGTTAAAAATATTAGCGTGACTATCACCCATAGTGAAAATGATGCGCTTTTATTGGAAGCAAATTTAATAAAAAAACATAAGCCTCATTATAATGTCTTATTCCGTGATGATAAGAGTTATCCTTATATTTTAATTACGGACGAAGAATTTCCTCGTATCGACTTTTATCGCGGACCCAGAAAAGGAAAAGGGAGATATTTTGGGCCATATCCTAGCGCTGCAGCAGTGAGAGAAACAATTCATATTGTTCAAAAACTCTTTGCCTTGCGCACTTGTAGCGATAGTTTTTTTTCGACTAGAACCCGGCCCTGTTTACAACATCAAATGGGAAGATGTACAGCACCCTGTGTTGATTTAATTAATAAGGAAGAATATTTACGTAACGTAGAGCATACCATCCTTTTTTTACAAGGAAAAAGTCAACTTATCATTGATGAACTCAACAAAAGAATGGAACATTTTTCAAAGAATTTGAATTTTGAAGCAGCGGCTCATATTCGCGATCAAATCCTCAAATTACGACAAATTCAAGAACGTCAGTATGTGAGTGCTGGGCAAGGAGAGGCCGATGTCATTGCTTTGGCAACTTCCGCAGGGATTATTTGCATTCAATTATTATTGGTACGCGATGGAAGAATTTTAGGAAGCCGTGCCTATTTTCCTATTGTTCCTGCAGGCTCTAGTCCTGAGGAAATTTTAACTTCATTCATTACACAACATTATATTGGTAAAGAAACGCATGAGATTCCTAAAGAAATTATTTTAAGTCTAAAGCTGGCAGAAAGTAATTGGCTAGTGAATGCGTTGAGTGAAAAAGCTCAACATAAAGTCGTATTATCTACCAATGTTCGTGGTGAAAGAAATAAATGGCTTGAAATGGCTACCACAACCGCAAAGCAATCGGTTGCGAGCCAATTATTTAACAAAGCGAGTATGCAAGAAAGATTTGAAGCTTTAAAAAACACGCTTAACTTATCTAAACTCCCAAGGCGAATTGAATGTTTCGACGTCAGCCACAGTATGGGTGAAGAAACAGTCGCATCTTGTGTGGTATTTAATATTTCTGGTCCAATTAAAAGTGATTATCGTCGTTTTAATATCAAAGATATAACACCTGGTGATGATTTTGCGGCAATGGAGCAAGTGTTGTCACGTCGATTTAAACGTTTACAAACTGAACAGGAAAATTATCCCGATATATTATTAATAGATGGTGGTAAACCACAGTTAAGTGCAGCGCATACAGCTTTAGTGAATTTAAACATACAATCCATGTTAATGATTGGTGTTGCTAAAGGGGTCACACGTAAGCCAGGTTTTGAAACATTATATATGTTAAATAAAGAACCTATTCATTTACCACCCGATTCATTAGCATTACATTTGATCCAACAAATACGAGATGAAGCCCACCGATTTGCAATAACTGGTCACCGACAACGCCGTGATAAAAAACGAGTGACTTCAGTATTAGAATCTATTCCTGGTGTAGGCGCGAAAAGAAGACGTGAATTATTACGCTACTTTGGTGGTATTCAAGCCATAAATCGTGCTAGTCTTGATGAGTTGGCTAAAGTCCCTGGGATAAATCGATCTTTAGCGGAACGTATTTTTAATGCACTACATGACGTAACGATATGAATATAAAAAACCTACCTAACATTCTTACTTTGGTACGAATATTAGTGATTCCAATTTTTGTAATTGTTTTTTATTTGCCATTTTCCGGTGGTCATTTGGTAGCTGCAATCATATTTGCCGGTGCATGTATTACTGATTGGTTAGACGGTTATCTAGCTCGCAGTTTGAAATTATCTAGCCGATTGGGTGCTTTTTTAGATCCTGTAGCTGATAAATTAATAGTTTCTATCGCCCTGGTGATGATTGTAGGCGAATCTCAATTTCAATATGTCAGTGCGCCATCTTCAATTGTTACTATTCCTGCTGCAGCTTTAGTGATCCCTGCTGCAGTCATCGTAAGCCGTGAAATAGTAGTTTCTGCATTACGAGAATGGATGGCAGAAATCGGTAAACGTACAAGTGTTGCTGTGTCTTGGCTGGGAAAAGTCAAAACAATAGTTCAAATGTTGGCCGTGATTGTATTATTGTATTGTGGCCCAACAACAAACTTCATCATTATTTTCATTGGTTATACATTACTATACGTTGCTGCAGTTTTAACCATCTGGTCTATGGTTCTTTACTTAAAAGCAGCGTGGCCTGATTTGATTGCTCAGTGATTTAAAAAAATTTTTTTATTTTTCCTTGACTACTGAGGGTCGTAAGCTAGAATTAGCCCTGCAAAATGATTGCGGGAATAGCTCAGTTGGTAGAGCACAACCTTGCCAAGGTTGGGGTCGCGAGTTCGAGTCTCGTTTCCCGCTCCAGTGATATGTTAAGCCTCAGCATTTGCCTGAGGTTTTTGTTTTTGGCTGGGTGGCAGAATGGTCATGCAGCGGCCTGCAAAGCCGTGTACGCCGGTTCGATTCCGACCCCAGCCTCATGTAAAGTAAGCCCGGGTGGCGGAATAGGTAGACGCAAGGGACTTAAAATCCCTCGGGGGGTAACTCCCGTGCCAGTTCGATTCTGGCCTCGGGCACCAAATTCGATATTCAGGTCATTCACACGTAGGCGTGAATGACAATACATTGGTGTAACATGACTTTTGTCGTAACAGAACAGTGTATTCGCTGCAAATATACCGACTGTGTAGAAGTCTGCCCCGTTGATTGTTTTTATGAAGGCCCCAATTTTTTAGCCATTAATCCAGACGAATGTATTGATTGCGCACTTTGTGTACCCGAGTGTCCTGTGAATGCCATTTATTCTGAAGATGATCTTCCTGAAAAATTTCAAGAATACATACAACTCAACAAAGAACTTGCGGAAAAATGGCCTAACATCAATCGCCGCAAAGACGCGCCAGCAGATGCAGATCAATGGGCGAATGTGCCGGACAAATTGAAGTTTCTCGAAAAATAAACTTTTTCATAGATGCTGGAATATCTTACTAACAGGATGCCTCATAACTCCGAGCCGCGACTGTTAAGGAGCGTGCACGGCCTAAAGCAAGCC
>CAZXFO010000060.1:0-3803 GCA_964639745.1 uncultured Coxiellaceae bacterium
AAATAAAAACCTAAGGTATCCTTTTCTCCTTGTAAGGATTCTTTTTCACCCCATGGTGCTACATTGACGTAATGACGTTCGTAAGTTGGTGCTTCAAATTTAGCAAATAAATCTTTCTGGCCGTGTGCCTTAGTTGAAGTAATTTGTTCAGCTTGTTGAGTGGCTTCTGGCAAGGTAGCTAAGATGCTAGCCCGGTGAGGGCCAATTTTATCAAATGCGCCAGCTTTAATGAGTGCCTCCATGGTGCGGCGATTCACTTTAAGCCCATCAATGCGTTCGCAAAAATCAAATAAATCTTTAAAAGGCCCTTTAGCTTTGCGTGCCGTGATAATTGCTTCGATAGCAGATTGGCCTGCACCTTTCACTGCTCCTAAGCCATAAGATAAATGCGTGTCATCAATTACTGTAAAAGTGTAATCCCCTTTATTAATGTCAGGCACTGCAACATCAATACCTAATGAACGGCATTCTTCTAAATAGGCAACAACTTTCTCAGTGTGGGCCATTTCAGAAGATAAAACAGCTGCCATAAATGCGGCGGGGTAATGAGCTTTTAACCAGGCGGTTTGATATGAAATCAAAGCGTAAGAAGCTGAGTGAGATTTATTAAAGCCGTAACCTGCAAATTTTTCCATTAAATCGAAAATATAGGTGGCAGTTGCTGCATCGACATTATTTTTTTCGGCGCCTTTGCAGAATAACTCGCGATGTCTTGCCATCTCTTCCGGTTTTTTCTTACCCATAGCTCGGCGCAATAAATCAGCTGAGCCTAGCGAATAACCAGCAAGCACCTGGGCAATTTGCATAACCTGCTCTTGATAAAGAATTACCCCGTAAGTGGGTCTCAAAATAGGTTCTAATTGCGGATGAGGATAAACCACCTGAGCTCGGCCATGTTTACGGTTGATAAAATCATCGACCATGCCTGATTGTAACGGGCCAGGTCTGAAAAGAGCGACTAAAGCGATCAGGTCTTCAAAACAATCGGGTTGTAACCGTTTTACAAGGTCGGACATGCCACGAGATTCTAACTGGAATATGGCGCTAGTATCGCAAGCTTTAAGAAGCGCGAATGTTTTAGCATCTTTCATCGGCAAAGCGTTTAGGTCTATGGGCGACTCATTATTGGCGGCACGCTGTTTGTTAATATCTTTCAACGCATGATCCATGATGGTAAGAGTTTTTAAACCCAAGAAATCGAATTTTACTAACCCAACTGCTTCTACATCATCTTTATCAAATTGTGTAACGACATGCTGTGTTTCTTCCGGTTCGCAATAAACAGCAGTGAAGTCTGTGAGTTTGCCTGGTGCAATCACGATGCCGCCGGCATGTTTGCCAGCATTGCGAGTGAGTCCTTCGAGTTTAAGTGCTAAATCAATTAAGGTGCGTATTTCTTCTTCTTGGTTGTAACGTTCCATTAATTGAGGCTCTTGCTTAAGAGCTTGCTCGAGAGTTATACCTAATTCAAACGGAATTAGTTTGGCAATTTTATCGACTGCGCCATATGGCATGCCAAGTACGCGACCGACATCACGTACCACGGCTTTAGCAGCCATCGTACCGTAAGTAATGATTTGTGAAACGCTTTCTCGACCATTTTTTTGCATGACGTAATCAATCACGCGATCGCGACCTTCCATGCAGAAGTCGATATCAAAGTCAGGCATGGAGACGCGTTCTGGGTTAAGGAAACGTTCAAACAGTAAATCATAACTAATGGGGTCTATATCAGTTATGGTTAACGCATATGCGACCAGTGACCCAGGGCCCGATCCACGACCAGGACCTACAGGTATGCCGTTATCTTTGGCCCATTTGGTAAAGTCAGCCACGATAAGGAAGTACCCGGCAAATCCCATTTTATTAATAACGTCTAATTCATTTTTTAAACGTTCATCATAAGATTTTCTTTTGGTTTCAAAATCAGCAGCAGAGGTATCGAAAATTTGCTGTAGGCGCTTCTCTAAACCTTGTTTAGATACTTCACAAATATATTGCTCAGCGGTTAGATTTTCCGGAACACTGCAATGCGGTAAAAAATATTTTCCGAGTGTAAGGTTGACGTTACACCGTTTAGCAATTTCAATGGTATTCTCAAGTGCTTCAGGGATATCAGCAAAGAGCTCTGCCATTTCTTTTGGAGAGCGTAAATATTGTTGTTCAGAATAGGGGCGTGGTCTTTTAGGATCTGCCAAGATATAACCTTCTTGAATACAAACCCTTGCTTCATGAGCTTCAAAGTCATCCGGAAATAAAAATCGAACGTCATTAGTGGCCACGAGGGGAAAGGATTTAAGCTCAGATAGCTCTACAGCCTTTTCAATATATTCTTCTTCGTTTTCTCGCCCGGTCCTTCTTAATTCTAAATAATAGCGATGAGGAAAATATTTTTGCCAAAAGTCGCTAAATTTTTGTACAGCTTCTTGGTCATTATTAAGTAAAGCCAAGCCTAGGTCACCTTGTTGAGCGCCAGACAACACAATTAAACCCTGGGCTAATTCAGCCAACCATTCACGTTGGATTGTTGGCGAACCATTAATTTGACCTTTAACAAAAGCAAGGGAAACTAACTTTAGGAGGTTTTTATAACCCGTTTCATCTTGACATAAGCAGCTGATTAAAAATGGTTTTTTAGGATCGACTGGATTTTGTAGCCAGAGATCTGCTCCAAAAATCGGCTTAACGCCGGTTTTTAGTGCCTGCTGATAGAATTTTATCGCGCCAAAAATATTGTTTTGGTCGGTTATGGCAAGTGCAGGAAGGCCCAGCTTTTCCGCTTGCTCCATAAGCTGTTGAATTTGAACGAGCCCATCCCGAATTGAATATTCTGTATGCAATCGCAAATGGACAAAAGCCGCTGACATTGTTTCTTTCCTATACTTTTTGAAACGGTTTCGAGTAAGATATCTCATTTTTGTGACTAGGCGAAGTCTAACTTTTAGATCAAAGCGAGAAAATGATGAATAACTTTTTAGAATTTGAGCAGCCCATTGCTGAACTAGAAGCTAAGATACATGAATTGCACATGGTAGGTGCCGATGCTGATATTAATATCACAGAAGAAATTCAACGTCTCGAAGTAAAGTGCAAACAACTCACTCAAGATGTATTTGCTCAGCTGACTCCTTGGCAAATTACTCAATTGGCACGTCATCCGCTTCGTCCGCATAGCTTAGATTACATCAATAATATTTTTACAGAATTCGATGAACTATTCGGTGATCGCATGTATTCCCAGGGCTCAACTATAGTAGCGGGCCTTGCACGTTTAGAGGGTGAGCCAGTTTTAGTGATGGGTCATGAAAAAGGCCGTAAGACCCAAGAAAGAATTGAAAGAAACTTTGGAATGCCTAATCCAGAAGATTACCGCAAAACCCAACGCTTAATGCAAATGGCAGAACGTTTTCATCTGCCTATTATTACCTTTATTGATACACCTGGAGCTTATCCTGGCATCGGTGCTGAAGAACGCAATCAAAGCGAAGCGATCGCTCGTAATTTATTTATTCTTTCAAATTTAAAAACGCCTGTTATGTGTGTAGTGACGGGGGAGGGTGGTTCAGGCGGTGCATTAGCCATTGGCGTTGGTGATCGAGTGCTTATGCTTCAGTATTCTATCTACTCTGTTATTTCACCAGAAGGCTGCGCTTCTATTCTATGGAAGAGTGCTGAGAAAGCGCCACAAGCAGCTGAAGCGCTAGGCCTAACAGCTGATAAAATTTTAGAATTAGGTTTAATTGATGAGATAGTGCCTGAGCCTTTAGGTGGTGCTCATCGTGATCCTGATGCCATGATTAGTC
>CAZXFO010000061.1:0-3520 GCA_964639745.1 uncultured Coxiellaceae bacterium
TTACCCCCTGAGCCCACAAATAACGAGCCACAGCATTTGCTTGCGCTTGAGAGATTTCCTGATTAATACGTGCCGGACCGGTAGCATTGGTATAGGCTGCTACCTTGATCGCCATCTTATCTACAGTACGCAGATAGTCAGCAACCATATCAAGAGTTGCATAAGCTGAATTATTTAAAGTTGGAGTCATGCTATGGAAAAGATTAGCAGACGGGATAATTATTTTTACTTGATCACCTAAAATCAACACTTGAGCGCCAGCATTTTCCATTCTGTCTCGCCAAGTTGTATGCTGATCGATGTAAGCACCTAAAGCTGCGCCAAACACAGCCCCACCCAAAGCTCCAGGTACTGTGCCCACCCCATTCATAAAAGAGCCTGCCACTGCACCCGCCGCACCACCTATAATGCCACCCTTCGCGGCTTGGCTTGCATTACGAAAAGCCCCAGCTGGATCTTGGCCATGGCCAACATTTGATGCACTATTATATATATCATCTACTTGCGAAGCTGCTTCCCTCGACATATCTGAAGAAGCACAGCCATTTTGCAAAATTGCAAGCGTAAGTAATAGAAACCAGCGCAATTGGATAGACACTAATTTTTCCTTTTAAATTCTGCCTATCTTGACATTTTTGTACGAGGAGGGGAAGGGAGGGCTTAGCTAGATTCAGTATTTTTTAGCGTTCTAACGTAATCACAAATTTCATGAGCTGAGGCGATTACCTCTTCATAAGGGCGCAACAAATCATCAACTGCAGGTGGATAATCAGTAGCCAACAGCATATCTTTCATTATCTCTTCAGTAATAACATTAGCTTGCGAAGATGAGCGGCCCAGAACCCTTTCAAGTAGGCCCAGTTTATCTTTTAAAGCACCTTTTGTTAGCAATGGCGCATCAAATGTTTCTAAGTTTCCGCCCACTAACGTTTTAACGCGATCTGGCAATAACACTTTGCTGAATATGTTCAATCGACCATCAGAAACTTCTTCTTCAATCACAATTTCTTCCTGAGGCTCTTGCTGTTTTTGCAAGGCTAATAAAGCATTAATAGACCTTTCGATTGGATTATTCGCCATATCATTCTTTAATGTCTCCGTTACCAAGCGAATTTCATCTCCTTCGTCTTGCGGCTGATCAAATACATAACTCGCCCCAGACTTAATTGCTGCGTTAAATTGCTCTGCTCTATTATCCATTTCAAAGAATAGACGTGTCGCGGGTGCTTCCACTTTCAAAAATTGGTTAATACGCATACGCTCAGATGGCTTAGGAGCAGCATAGAACATGCGGGCTCGGACTATACGAGACTTGAAGAAGATATGAGCTTCACCTTCTGTTTGTTCTTTCAAATCTAATAAATCAATACGTTGTCTTTTTTCTGAAGAAGCACTTCGCGCGTCCATATAATTATTCAATAGACTACTTGCATTAGTTTGGAATGAATCCACTTTAGTGACATAAGACTCGCCCGCAGTTTTTTGGAAAAATTCCCAAGTTTCTGTAGGATCTTCCAGCTTCATACAGATTTTTATATTGGTATTAGCGCCAATTGAAGCAGCTTCTTCCTTGGAGGCCTTCTGGAAAGCTGGCAAATCTTGGCCAGCAAAAATAACCGAGAAACCTAATGAACGAGCCTGGGCAGGCACCACAGCAAATCCCTTGACCGCATAATAACCGTACTCATCCAAGATACACATATAAGGTGTAGGCGCATTGGTAATTTTTCTACCTATTACTTCGCGATATGAGCCTTCAACACTTTCACCCAAACCCGAAGCCATAATAGCTTTGAGCGAGGCGATAATTACCTTTCCTAAGTTTGACAATTCTTCGGGTGACTTTTCTAATGCTGGCAAAAGCACAACAAGAATACGTCTATTCAAGACCACATCTTTTAAGTCCACCTCAGCTAAATTCGTTCGAATAATATGACCGTAAGTATCAGCCAAAGAACCGAATACACGAGTAAGCTGCATAGTAATAAAGCCATGCTGCTCAAAAACAGTAGTACTTTGCTTACCTTTCTTGCTGCGATCAAAGCCTGGCAAAGTAGCAAGATAGTTATTTATAGGCTCAAGTACAATTTCTGGAGCATCGGCTAAACTAACTGGATCTTGATTATCTCTTACAAACATTTTATCGAGCGCAATGGCTTCTAGCTTTGTTAAATCAAAATAACTACGAATCGTATTAGCATCTAACAAAATTTTTCCTTGGTCACGCATATAAACCAAGATTTTGAACAGTGAAGCCACGAATACGATAGCACGGCCTTTCCACATATCGCCATCAGAGCTTTGACTAGAAGAATCCATCAAGCTTACAACTAATTCTGTCAACATACTGGAAGAGCCGGTACAAAACGGGTTCATTGTATTAGATAAGCGCTTTTCCTGGGCACCAACAATATCGCGAGCACCGGTCATAAAGCTGATAAGCAATAAGTCATCTTCTCGCCCCATAAATCTAACCATCGAGAAGATACTAGCAAATACGCTATTATCGCCTTTACCATCGACATATAGAAAGCCGCTACCCTGAACTAAAGCATTAAATGCCAATGACATAAGAGCTTGTGTTTTACCACTACCAGTAGAGCCAAAAATTAATACGTGAGTACGCATATCCTCATTAGCAAACCATAGCTCTTCATTAGTGCTTTTCTTATTACCGAAGAAACAAATACCGCGCGCCATTGACGGCTTACCCGAACCTGGTAGTAAATCGTTATGATCATAAATTTTGGAGCGGAGAGGCAAACGAAAAGGGAGAACTTGTTTGCGAGTATAAGCATATAAAAAAGCGAGCAACCCGAATATCCCAATTAAATCATTGACCGGTGTCAAAAAGAAAGTAGCGAGCGCAAAACAGAACATCAAAATACTAGCGTTTGTGGAATCCTTAAAGAAGTCCTTAATCTTCATGCCCATGGTACGTGTATCACGTAACAATAGCTGGGGCGATAGCTCGTGTTGTTCGTCTAGACCGCGCTGCATCATCGATTATTTATCCTCATCCGGGTTATAAATAATCCCTTTTAAAGCAATCTCCATCGCGTTTGTTGCTGCCTCAATCATCGGCACAATTAATTTTCGGCCCGCTTCTCTTTCTGCCAACCAATGAGCGTAAGGGCCGGCACTTTCTGCAAAAGGAGTTTGTCTGCCCATGGTATTTAACATGTACCATAGCCTTCTATCTGTTGGCTTCAGCCATAAAAAATCAGCAGTTGCCTGCACACCATCTAAACGAGCGCCTACCAACATAGAAGCCATTACGGTTAACACATAAGCATGAGAGTTGATAATTTCTTTAACCAACTTTGAACCTTCATATTTTTTACAAAGTGCCTCCACACCTTTAAAGTCCATCTTGCTTAATGAAGTTCTATTTAGCTGATGCAATAAAACAGCTGCAGGTTTAGTATCAGCATTGATACGAGCCGCAAAAGCAGCGAACAATGCTTTAGCATAGGGAGGCAAGCGATTTATGCCTTCCCAGCGAGAGCCCAACTGCAAA
>CAZXFO010000062.1:0-27777 GCA_964639745.1 uncultured Coxiellaceae bacterium
TAATCGCTGGGTTAGGTACATGGCTTTTTGGAAGAAAAGGGCTGCATGTAGGAGCAAGTGGCATGATTATGGGTTATTGGTCATATTTACTCGTTTATGCCTATGAACAAGGAAGCATGCTCTCTATCGCTTTAGCTGGAATTTGTATTTATTATTTTGGTGGCTTTATTTTTAACTTGTTTCCTTTAGAAGTAAAATCCTCATGGGAAGCACACATATTTGGCTTTATCGGCGGCATCGTTGCAGCATTTGTCTGCCCTTATATTAATGTCCTCTGGAATTTTAACTACTTAATCTAATGTCTATCATTGGCTTTTTTCTAGGGTCTAGCCAAGCTAATAACTGAAGCAAGTCAGATTCTCTCATCGCAATACAGCCTTCTGTTCCTCGATGGTCGTTGCGCCATGCATGTAAAAATAGGCAAGAACCTACATAAGCTAAATGCTTAGGATTATATTGAATCACTCCACCCCATTTATATAATGAAATTTTTCGCATGACTTCTGCTGATTGCCAATCTGGTTTTTTAACCTGAGACAAGTTAATAATCTGGTCATAGTATCGAGAACCTGGATCATCAACACATATAGTGGTTTTAGTAAGAGCCCTATAATTCAGCTTAAAACTAGCCTGCTTGGCAAAACCAAATAACATCTGAATCGGAAACGCACCACTTGGTGTTTTGCCATCACCTTCTCTTTTTTTATTTGTAAGAGCTATGCCATTCTTACCCACTACAACCGGGATAGAACGCCCTACTGGCTGCCATTTAGCATATTGATCACTTCGCTCGAAACGTTGCAGCTGACCTTGAAACGATGAAGCGCGAACTTGAACTATAGCAAGTTGTTGTGATGCGAAGCTTTTAAGGGTAAGGAGTAATAAAGATAAGGATAAAAGTACGCGCAATATAATGGCCTTAAAATAAAATGGCAGGATTGATCGAAGGCCCGAGTATGTTAGGTGGATGTCTCGGTGATACTTTAGGCTTCCCATAAGGGCTTGCGCACCATATCAGCTCTCTGACTTCCCTCAGGCAAGATTGTAGGGCTTCGATCAATGCCTGCCAATCATGATTATAATCCCTTGGACGAGCATTTCAACCTATAAAAAATAGTGTTCAGACTGCATTTCATGTAGCCGGGAACAAGTTCTTGTATATTCAAACACTAACTGGCCTTGGGTGTATAACTGTTCAATTGGCGCTGCAGCAGAAATAACCAAACGAATCTGGGCATCATAGAACACATCAACTAACTTGATGAAAAGACTAATTTTATCACGTGCCTGAGGCTTAATAATCGGTATGTTGCTGATAAAAACTGTTTTATATTGTTTGACGATTTCTAAATAATCGTGCTGGCTACGGGGTACTGAGCATATTGCGTTAAAATCAAACCAAATGATTTCTCCCGCCTGCTTCTCAAAAGCAATTTTTCGATGACAAATATCAATAAACCCACTACTAACAATCTCTTCTTTTGCCAAGATCTCAAAAGTTTTTTCCATTTTTTGTAATGATATTTCATTGTTAGGTGTATGAAACACTCCTGCTTGCTTTAGATGGCGCTTACGGTAATCCATTTTCGTAGCAAGATGCATTACTCTCATATGTTCTTTCAACATTTTAATGACGGATAAAAAATGTTGACGCTGCAAGCCATTTTTATATAAATCATCGGGTTTAATATTTGAGGTAGTGATAAGCGTTACACCGTTTGCAAAGAGTATTTTAAAAAGACGGCCTAAGATCATGGCATCGGTGATATCAGAAACGGCTAACTCATCAAAACAAAGTACAATATTCGCTCTAGCGATTTTTTCCGCTAGAATTCGCAGTGGATCTTCCCTACCTTGTAAGCTTTTTAATTCATGGTGGACCATTTGCATAAAAGCATGGAAGTGCATTCTTAATTTCTGTTTAAAAGGTAAATGTTGAAAAAAACAATCCATTAAGAACGTTTTGCCAATACCGACACCGCCCCATAAATAAAGCCCAGTAATGGATTGACGCTTACGGAAAGAGCTTAAAATCCTCGAACGTTTCTTATGCTCGCGCTTAAGCCTTAGGCTAATTTCCTCTAAGTGCTCCAGCACCCACAGCTGCTCTGCATCTTGGTTAATTTCACCTTTTTGGCATTTAGCCTGGTAATCCTTAACAATCATCATACTCGCCAGCAAAAAAATGACTAATTTAATAAATTTGATTAATATTGCAACATATTGACTTTAATATAGCTTTAAATGTGTTCTAACATATTTTTGACGATAAGCCATTATTTTACTGATTTATTTTAAGGTTTTTTTAAGAATTGCTTGGTAATATTAAGCCCTTGAAACGAGGACAAAGTTTATGGCATCAAGCCACAGCGATATTAAGGCAAATCAGCGAAGGACAGCCCTAGCACAATACTGTGGCATACCCGTTGATAGCTCTATTTGGGAGTGGGTTACGCTCCATTTTGGCGATATTATAGACCTCAACTCTCTCGCTGATGAAGCTTGGGTAAATCCTTCAGAAAAAACATCTTACTTTTTATATTTTACAAACTTGCTTAAAAGCCTATCAAAGGCCAAAAGCCAACAAGAAGTTGTACAAACCGTTCAAAATAAACTCCACCAAGCACGAGTAGACAGTAGAAATCGCTATAGCTATGACTACAGCTCCCAAGAAACTAATCACGAATTAACCCAAACAACATTAGTAAAAGTTAAAGCAGATAAAAACAAAACTAGTCTTATTCCCCACCCGCAACAAATTGGCCTAGTAGAGAAACTGGCTCGTTTAACCCTGAAAGTCAAAGATCCTTTGACTCGATTAGATATGCTGCGCATTCGAGAGTATCGCCATCCGTATGTTGGATTTCAAGAAGAAGTTTATTCTTATTATGTAACTTCAAAAATAACCTGGCCTTATGAATCACGTAGCAAACAAGGGAATTTCATCATTAACCTTGAAACAGATCATAACGCAACCCCGCGCTGGGTTTTTATTAAAACTTCTCATAATCATCCTGATGTAATACCAGTCAACACTGTTTATAGTCATTTTGCCTTAAAGCCAGATGAAAAAATTTGGCTAGAAAATAACTTTGGCACGAATGGTTCGATAGCACTATTAACTTACGAAGGTCAAACTCAAGCTTCATCCGATGCAGATGCATCAGGACATTACTTATTAAATTGGTTTTGTCCAAAAGATAAAAATAAATCTGATTACTTGAAAGATGCGGATTTTATTACTGTAAGAGGACAGATCGTATTACTGCATAAACCTATTATTTTACTTAAGCCAAATGACATGAAATATTGTCATACTGCTTATCGTCGTGTAAGTGACAATATTGGCTTACTTATTTTTGTTAGCCGTGCATCACTATTAGGGTCTTTGGAGCTGCCAGGCTTTAAAAGCAAATTTAAGACTAATGACATGTCAGATTTTTTACTTAAAGCTGAAGAAGCAAATGTCTCAATAGACACGTTATTAGAGTACTGGAAAATGGGCATACATTATAATATGCCTAACCTAGCTACAGCGATGCAAAAACTTGATAAGATCAGCTCCAACTCTTATTCCAGTAACTATTATTATTCAAACTCAACCTCCTATTACCCACCACTTATCAAAGAAAGTAGAAGTCCAGAAGACAATCGCACCGTAATAACATTTGAACCCTCGGTGAAACATTTTGCTAATCGTTTTTCAGCATTAAGAGAGGCAATTCATCAATTTCAAGGAAACCTCATCGAAGCAATTGGCGGCACATCATTCACTAGCTTTGACTATTTATATCGCGATCACACACTCTTTGAAACCCACCGGCCAATTCCAACCGCTGATGTAATCGGCAGCTTGCTAACGACATTTTTCCGATCATTCGCCAAAAAACGCATTATCGAATTGCGCTTCAGGCGAGAAATCTTCGAACATATTAATCATGAAGGATTATCAACCGATATAGTTACTCTAAATGAGGTTAACTTTATTGAAGAAGGTATCCAGGATAATACCGACATAACCGATATCGTCGTTTATAAAGACCATACATGCAATTTATCAATTGCTGAAAAGTCATACCAATTATTAATTAATCTTCGAACACGCCTGGCACCACTCTTAGCTAGAAATCGCTTATTAGAGGCCAGTGGTTATGTGCCTCAAAGTGATAACGATCACTGGCTAGAAGCTGCATATGAGTGGTTAAAATATTTAAGCAAAGATGAAAATCAAGATTTACTTGTTTACCCACCGGTGCAAACCAATCAAAGAGTCAAACATACTAAATTTATTGGCTGTTGCCGAGAAATGGGAATAAAAGGTTTAGAATACTTACTAAAATGCCTTGAGCAGAGACAGGAATTACTAAAAGTCTTATTTAAAAAAGAAAGAGTGTTTTATGCTGTTTGTGATAAAAATGATTTTGACAATTATCTAGAACGCTTATCTAGCTATTTGCAAGATCGAAACCATTACTTTCCTTTCACTACATTTGGCATAAATTACTACACAGGTGATCCTCAGAAACTAAGCGCTTTAATTGATATCATTAACAAACGCCAAAACATTAGCAGCATTGTAATCACTGATTTTTCATCAGGCGGTGACATTCAAACACAAATCCATTTTCTAGAAAAACTTATTTATGATGCTCAAACAAATAATTGGACAGTTCTCATTAAAATACCTGTGCTTGATCATCCTATAACATTAGACCAGAGATTCCCAGATCAACGCGGTCTTTATGCAAAATTAAATAACTGTATTTTAAATAATAGCCGCGCTGTGGAAGCTGAAATTATAACTAAAAAATTAGCAGGTAATAGCCACCCCTCTACTTATAGTTTAAGTTTAACCTCGTCTCACGATTTAGAAGAAAAGCAGACTAACTTAACCCAAACGGATTTAGACTTCATTGATAATGAAGAGCAAGAAGAAAAAGTTAAGCCGGTCAAACCCATCGAAATTGGCTCGCGAGTTTGGCCACTGGAGAGTGGCGCACGGGCCACCTTACAGCAGCAACAGCAACAACAGCAGCAGCAACAACAACAGCAACAGCAGCAACAACAGCAGCAACAAATGATTATGCAGGAAATTGCAGAATCCCAAGAAGTCATCAGAAATAGCGGTTACCGAAATGATTTAATCACCTATCATAATATTGATGACAAGTTATCTGCCACTTATAAACGACTACAAAAAGATAACCCGGAGCTTAAAGTTTCACTTACTGGCACTAAATCAAGTGAAACAGAATTACAGCATTTCTTTAGAACCTGCATTAATGCTTACCCTTTCACTGAAGCACAATACGTTTTTAAAAAATTTACGCCAGAAGCTGCCGAAGAACTATTAAAAAACTTCAACCGCTTTCAAGACGGTATCGATTTAGAGTATTTACCTGAAGGTTTTTGGTGGGAACGTTCTAACAACGCCGAGCTCGTTTTACATTATAAAAACGATGCAGGGTTTCAAAAAACCAAGACCGTCTACACTGTTGACCATAAACAAGCCCCTCTCCAACCGGAAAACTGGCTAGGTGACGGCAGACAACTTTCAGCTAAGAAAGCCAATGAAAGTAGCTATCAACTTCACGCCAGAATAGCACTGCTGTTTGAAGAGATGCAGCCTAATAACAATAAGCTGCCAGAAATATATCAGCATTTTATTAATCAAATGCTGCCTGGCAAACATAACCCCGCTTGCAAAAAACATACCATAATGGGGCTACAATATTGGCACAATAATAAGCTCGATGATTTCAGTCAACTGGTAGATGATGACTTTGAACTTAGACACTCTTATGACTTAATACTGCGAATTCTTACACAAGATAATTCAATCGTTACCTGGTTAAGAAATTTAGATTGGCTCCACAACCTTGTAGCTTTAGGCCAAGTTTATAATCGCTACGGTCATAAAGGGGTGTGTTTACTACTAAATAAATTTATAGAAATTGAAAAAACATGTGGCAAAGACTTCTTTAAGATTTTTAAGAAAAATTTCATTGACACTTCATTAAACCTACTGGAATTGCTTACTCCAGAAATATTTAAAGCAATCGACTCAATGCAAAGCTTATTTGCTAAAGATAACCAAGCTCGACTTTATTGGAATATATTAACAACTAAGCATGTCGCAGCTTGTAAATGGGAAGCCTTAATTCCACTCTGGCAAAACTTTTACGAGTTTTATAGCAAAGTTCTATTAGCTAACCGTCATCCCCAAACTGGCAAATCCTTAATTATTGAAATTCACAACTTAGAAAGATTGAATATCAACAATATGGTTGTTTTTACTGCCAGGCTAACTCGTACTTTAGCCGTTATGACTTCCCACACTGCAAAACAAAACTATTTAAATGCTTTAGCCTCTATTGATCTTAAACATGGCGGAGCTCATTATGCATTCCGCTATGAAAAATTTATTATCTACCATCAAAATTTAGAACTTACTGAATTTAAGGCAGGACAACCCACTTACCTTGCCAATATTAATCAATTAAAACACATCAAATCAAATGATTTAGCTTTAAATTTACGACGTGTCTTAGCAACGTGGCCGCTAATAACACAAGAACGATACTGCCGTTTAACGACTGATGAAAATAGTAATTTATTTGATGCATCTACTGAAGCAATACAAACTTTATTTGTTCTAATGCATGTTGATTATAATGGTGACAATCACAAGCTACCCATAATCTTGCATCAGATAAAACAATCAGAATTTCTGAATCAAATTTACACTCATATTTCAGGCATCATTGCTAAGCATGGAATAAAATATCTACCTTTAGAATTAAGCAGCATAGCGAGACTGGCTCAAACTGACAGTGCTCGTCATCTAGTAGGCTTATTAGACCAATGGCCACAAGCTACGCTTTTAGAAGCAGTATCTATTATTTCATGCAAACATCGACTGGATGATCGCTTTAAAGATGAAATTAGGTTACTCGCTTCTCTAGTTGAGCACTTATCTGCCTCCGCCATTGCAGCCACAGCTTTAAAATTAGCTGTCACCTATGGGGTCTTTTCTGCTCAAGCTATAAATGGACTCGTTCTGGACTTAAAATATGAAAATACCACTTCAAAACAATTGATCAACGAACTGTTGTCAGTTGATATAGAAGAAGTTCCAGATAGCACCATTGAATTTTTACCCCAAGCTTGGCCAGAAATTTGTACTGCCTTTAAAAATATCCAAGCAACTAGCAATGTTGAATCCCAAAGGCAGCTTGCATCTAATTTAATTAAGTCACTCGTCAGCAAAAATCTTAGCTTTAAAAATGCTTCGGTTGATAGCTTCAGGCCTCTGCGTGAAGATGACAAAAAAGGGCTTTTTAATGACGATTTCTCACCAGAACTTGACACCGTCGTTTGGCCCATCCTAAAAAAATACGTGTTGGTATCCAGCAACTTAACCACACCTGTCGTGTCACAATTGCACCCATTATTGCGATTATTTGATGTTCTGCTGAATAAAAATAGCGAGGTCGATGAAATTGAGCAGCTGTTACTTATTCTTAGAGACACACCGGAAGGCCACTTTTGGTCAGCTCAGTGCTTCTTCCGTTTATTAAATATGGTTGAACCAGCAGACACGTCTGCTGCCTACCCCATTTCTTTATTACAAGTATTATTGAAGTGCCCAGCCTTAGCTGCTCAAACTAGAGAAAAAGTAATGGGGACATTCCCTGAAAAAGTCTACAACTGTGTAGGTAACATTTTACAAACAGCAGGTTTAACACGTACGCACCAAGCACAATTATGTCAGATCTTGGTTGCAGTTTACAATTACAATTCTGAGGACTTATCTCTATTCAGCACTATATTTGCTAATGTTGCTGAATCTAAAAATCCATTTAAAGCGATCTTCTTACAAACTTGTGAAAATGCTTTAGCAAAACCAAACCATATTGCAATTTTAAAAGAACTTAATCAATGCAAGCAGACACTCGCACCTGTAGTAGCCGGTTTGCTTGAATCTAAAACCGAGCCCTTTTACTCAAGCATCGTCAAAACTTATCGTCTATGGCTAAACTCGCTCCTTGAATCTCAATCACCTTCGCTTTTAAGCTTATTGGTAAACCTAAAGCTACCAACTGAACCATTTACATTAATGCTTCATATTGTTGCTTGGAGCACTTTGAATAAGGGGTTAAAGGACGATGCACAACACCATCTTGAGCTGACAACTATAGGTCCAAGATTAATATCTAAGCTCAGTTCATTAAATCCAGCTGAACTAAAAGTGATAGCAAATTGCTATCCTCATGTCCCTATGCCTACTGCTACTGATTTGGATCAAATTTTAAATACGAAACAGAACCTCATAAAAGCTATTCGCGATTTTGAAAAAGATCCCTACCCTCAAAAACGCGTTGATCATGGGTTTTTACCCGCAACGCGCTTTAAGGATATTGAACGTATTATCAAAGATATTGATATAAGCACTAATATTAATGGAGACAATGACGATATTCACTATCCTTATATCTTACAAGCTTTTGATTATCTCAAGAGCTTAGAATCAGGCCAATACCATATATTAGGCCACCATAAGGCTATTAAAGATTTAACAGGGACTGAAATCCGTAATTCCCTAAATACCTTAAAGCAACGCTTACAACAACCCAGTTCTTCAAAGAAAATTGATAAAACTAAAATTGAAATTTGGGCCTTATTATTCGAATCACTTTATAGAACAACCCGCATGTATCCGCATATGGCTCAGCAAATATGCTTGCTGGCCAATGATATATGCCTTACGAGCGACAAACGAGCCATCCAGCTGGAAACAGGCCAAGGCAAAAGCCATGTTATTGCGCTAGAAGCTGCCTATTGGGCTTTACATGGCCATGAGGTCGATATTTGTACCGCGAAGCGCAGTCTTGCTGAGCGTGACCATGAAGATTACGAAGCATTTTTTGATTACCTCACTATCAAATCTAATTATATACGTGATATCTCTCCACATGATGAATATAAGAAAGCTCAAGTGCACTACACAACCGTTGGCGATCTATCATTGTTTCTGGATAATGTTAGAGATACAGGAACTGCCATTCAACTTAGCCCAGCCAATCGCATTGCCCTTTTTGATGAATTTGATTTCTTGCGTTTTGAGGAAAATGAAAATACGCAATATAACTATGCTTCAGCTAACGGCAGCTCGTCACATCAAATGATGTGGTTTTATGAAACATTAGATAAATACTACCGCGACAACCGTGATGAACTAAAAGCTAATTTTGTTATCACCCAAAAGAATCTTAATGATTTACTAACTCTATTAAGCCAAGCTGCTAAAAGTGATAAAAGTAAAGCAAAAAAACGTTATCCCATTGTAGAGCGCTTAGCCAGCAACCCTAATGATTTAGTTAAATGGATTCAGTCTGTACATACCGCTTATCGCTTAGAACAAAATGCAGATTTCGTACTGTTGAATGCTGATATTATTATCGCTAATGAAACTTATAAACTAAAAGAAATCATACCACTTTCTAGTGACAACCAACGTATGATTGGATCTTCTTACTCCGAAGGGGTACAACAGTTACTTGCTGTTCGACTAAAACACGAAGGCTTTAAAGATGTTTATGTTCCACCTAAAAACGACTTAATCAGCTCCCAAATAGCTGAACATCGCATGCATACGCTTTGGAAAAGGCAGGAAGGTTTTAGTGGAACTTTTGATAACTTCCAGATTGGCAAGCTACAAGAGTATAGTGCATTTGAATTACTGCACATGCCAACCAATAAACGCACACTCCGCCACTGGCAAGCGCCATTATTTTTTGACACTGAGAATGACCAAATTGCCGCTATTGCGAGCACCGCTAAAGAATATTTTAATCAACGTAAATCGGTATTAGTGGCCTGCAAAAACGATAAAGCAGTACTCAAACTTAAAGCACAATTACTGGCCTACTGCCAGCAACCCAACGCTGTATTTACAAAAGGAGATATTGATAATTTCTTCATGTTCTCAACGAATGCAGACAATCTTTCTACCAAAGCAGTTTTAAATGAAAAAAGACGTAAAGAAAACTGGAATCACAAAGGCCAGCAGCAAGGCATTAGCCTGATCACTTCTGCCATGGGCCGCGGCGACAACCCTAATATCGCTGCCGTATTTCTGCCAGATTTAGCGAATGAAAATGACTTAGCACAGCGTGGCGGAAGAACAGCACGCAGTGGTGATGAAGGTGAAGTCTACCAGTTTCTTCATAAGAAAGAGATTGATGATGAATATAAGAGTCTCGAAATAGAAGTTAACAAATTGCGCCCTATTTTAGAAACTGGCAACCCTAAGCAAACTGTAACACCACTGGAAGAAAAGAACTCTTATGAAGATAAATGTAAATCAGTTTTAATGCTACGAGCTGAAGTGAATGAGTTACACCAAATGATCATTCATGCCTATCACCAGCTTATGGCACAATTCTCCACTTGGGGGCTAGCTACTCTTGCAGCCTTGCACGATGACAAACCACTACAAGAAAAAGTGCGTGATAAGTGGATTGAAGCCTTAAAAAACATTAATACTGCCTGGACTGAATTCTCTAGCAATGAAAGCGACAACACACCATTTACTCGCTTGGAGAAAATTAAAACCTATATACTTGATCAATCAAAAATCCTACAACAGAAATGTGAAAATGTAACCATTAGCAATTTTGAATTTGTTAAAGAAAATGAACAAAAACCACAAGGAAAGATTCGCTCCAAAAAGCATAATGCCATCACGCATGCGAAATGCGAACTTTGGTTAACCCTTTATTCTCTTGGATTGGTCCAGGATGAAAACCTTTTGACTCAGATGGAGCCCTTTATGAATTCCGGAAATTTACAACAAGTGGAATCTCTACATATTGACATTGCCCATACAAGACCTACCAATCCAAGCAGCGTAATAACCCGCTTGCAGAATGAGAATAATGCAGAATTAAAAGCTGCAACCGCATCAATGCCACACTCATTACAAGTTTTCTTAAGATTTTTCGATAGCGATGTCACAAGCTATCTTGTTAATCATGCTGACTATCCTTTAAATGAATGTGCTGAATGGCTATTACCCTACTTAGAGCAATTCGATAAAAATAACCCAGAATATGGAATTAGTATTAAATCTTATTTGGAAGCATTTCCTGGTTTATTAAGTGAAACAAATAAAAAATTACGCGATGAGCGTTTTTCACTTGAACCTATGCCGCTTGAGCAATTTAAAGAAGTTTGGCGCTTATTTAAAACCCTACAAACAGATTCTACCGATGCCCTAAAGCTCATTAGCAAAGTCATAACCAAACTCCCGGCCTTGAAAAAAGATGTCATATCAAAATGGGAAACCTTAGCTCAAGACCTATCACCTGGGTATAAAACCCAATTTATTATTGACTTCTGTTCATTAATGCTTGCCGCACATGAAGTTGATGCATCATATGGCATCTTTAATAATGCTTTTAGCTTTACTCAAAGGTGGTGGTCGCAACATAGCAATACTTATCAAGGTAAACTCTTAGCCATTTGGTCTCGTTTATGCGTTCATCAAGATATTATTGAAGCTATTCAAGATATGCTTTCGCTTTGCTTCAAATTAGAAGACGAAGGCGGAATACATTATCTTGACGCCCTGCTTAGACTGGATTCTAATGCATTAAAACTGCACGCTGATCAGCTACTCCAATCTGTAACCCATATTGCGTCACTAAAAAGCGTAGGTCTAGGCGCCAAAATGGAGCTTTTGAATAAATGCCTCAATAACCTTAATGATTTACCATCATTAAATACCATTATTGCCAAAAACAATAAAGAACCAAAAGCACTTAACAGCCTTTTTAGCACACTAGATTATTATTCAACCGATATAGTCATAAATCTTGCCGCCGTTAATGCAGAAGATAAAGAGGATGCTAACAATAATTTGCAAAGACTAGATTTGCTTTTAGCTAATTCAGTTATTAAAAACCACATGCAAACTATTAGCACTGATTCACAAAGGCTTGCACTAAATAACCTTAAATACATTATTAACTACACCACTAATGATAAAAATTTAGCACATTACATTGAACAATGTGTTACAGCTTGCCCTGAACTACTTAGTGAGTTAGGTCTGGCTAACCTTATTCAAACAATATCTAGCTGGCGCACTCAATTTTGCAGCACAACTCTCCACGAAAAATCGCTGTTAAATGCACTAGCTAATATTCGTCAATTATGCCTACAAGGTGAGTTATGGTTAGCTGCTGTGATTTACAGCTATGATCAAATTTTTAAGGATTTACCAAAATATTCGAATTCATTAGATGAAATAATATTACTTATGCATACCAACTATATGCGTTTTCCCACTATTTCAAACATCCTTCACCAATATGCTGATAAGAGCCAAACTCACATTATTTGCCTTGCTTTGTTAAAGCTCAATGTCACCATTTTGAGCTCAAAAGAAGCCGACAAAGCCAAGCAATCGCTTTTACAACAAATTGACTCGACAAGTTTGCCAAATGCCTTAACATCGAATCAATTTAAATCATATTGTGAATTTATTTATAAACATTTTAATTCTGCTAAAGACCAGGCAGAGTTTATTGAGCGATCAAATATTCTAATGGGTTTTACTACAAACCTACCGCAGTATCTCAATATATTTACTGATGCTAGAACCAAAAATGAATTCATTTCATTATACTTTGAGTTCGTAGACAGCCATGCTCCTTATGATTTTGAGATGATTAGCCTATCTCAAACCATGCTCTTAGAGCAAACACCCCAAACAGCCATATCATTTCTGCGTCTTTTTAAATTAGGTCGATTAGAAACTGCAGCAATTAAGAATTTCCTCAGCTTCATTAAGACTAATAAACTAGAACTTAAAGATTTTGTTGATTTCATGAGATTATTGCCTGCAACATTGAGCAATAATGATATTAATAAGTTATGCCAACTCTTTTTAATTTACACGGCTAATTTTAGTCAGCAAGACATTGCATTCCTTTTAAGTCACCTGCAAAAAGACTCTACCCAAAAAGAAATGCATATGCTTTCTCCTTTATTAAGAAGCACCTTCGCTGCCCAAATCAATAACCGGGTCAGTCAAGATCAGCAACATATCTTCTTTAGAATTGCCCATGAGTTTTACGCTCTTATTAATAAACACAGTAAAAAAGATGTTCAGAATAAACTTAACGAATACTTCGATTTTAATAATCCTGAGCTTGATCAAGCACGCATCGCCTTGATGCATTTATTATTCCAACAGGCTTTAGTATTACAACCTGATACGACCGGCCAAAATTGGTCAAATGATGAAAATGATCGTTTGCTACAGTTTTGCTTACAAAAATATACTGACCATGCAAAACTCATATTGACTCGTAAAAACAAACAACGACTGGGTCGTAATCATGATTTGAGTTTAGATCAACATCAACAATTATTAAAATTAACAAGCGAGCTGCAACTAATCTCTTCGTCTAAATTAACAGCTCAAGCCAATATAGCTTCGCTAGTGGGAAATTTGCTAACAGGTGGCGGAGATCTGACTGCACTCATAAAACCAGCAGCACTTGATACCGATAAAGCAGGTGATATTTATTATCAAGTTTCAGATAACCCTCCCGTTATTGAGGCTCTAGGTAAGAAAATGCCATCAGTTGAGTTCTCTGACAGTGGCGCATCAAAATCATCGCAAAGCAGTGAAGAGCTAAATAATGAAAGCGATGAAGAAGAAGCGTTTAATTTTAATTCTAAGCCTGCTTCAACTACTAAAAAGCAAGAAACTTCCATTAGCTCAATGGAACACACAGAGGATAACGATCTAGAAGAGAAAGAAAATAAACATAATTCTCAACCTAGCAATACTTCTGGTTTTGGTAATCTAGCCAATATGTTCGGCGCCAACCCACAATTTGCTGCACTTGCAGGCTTAAGTGGTCTTTCAGGACAAAGCGGCCTTGATTTGGGTACATTGACTAGTCTGCTCGGCGGCAATTTAAACCTACAATCATTAGGCTTATCCGGGCTTAGTGCAGATATGCTTAACGATAGTAATACCAAAGCTATGCTTAGCAATATGATGGGTAACAATGCAGAAGCTAAAGCAGCTTTAGAGCAACTATCTAAATCAGCAAGCTCTAATAATGCCCCTATCTGGAAGAAACCTACCATTAGAATTTCTACCGAGGTGAGTAAATCAAATCACGACACATTAGCTCAATCGCTTAATCGTTCGTTAAAAAACTATTCGTCAGCTTTCTTCAAATCTTCTCTTCGTAAAGAGCAGTTCAAAAATTTACAAGCAGCCATCTCTAAACAATTACAAAGTAAAACTCCACGTTACGATGAAATTTTAGCCACTTTAAAACAAGCTAAAAATAATGCTATGTCGCAAGATATCGATCTCAACCAATCATCATTCTGGAGACGCTGGATTAAGAGCCATAATAGTGGGAGTAAAAGCCGCTTATATAATACCCTTAATCAAATGTACGATAATGTCTTGACGTCCTGGAGTCAGGACTTAAATGCTTGCCACAGCATGGGCAAATATCACGACTATTTAGAACGCGACTTACACTCTATTTCTAGAAAAATCGGTGATGGTTTTGCTTCTGTAATGGGCGTTAAAACTCTCGATGAAGTAATATCGCACTTCTCTGGCGATTTAATTCAAGGCTGGCGAGATGCATTTAAGCTTTTCCGTCCTGGCTTACAGTTAGCTAAATTCCTAAAACTCGGTCGCGGCCTAGATTTAGCTTATGCATACGGACTTGATATGTTGAACAGTAAATTAGCCCCTCATGCAACCACATTACATAAACTAGGTTTACAAGAATGGGGCAGTACCAGCGCCTTAGGTGATCCACTGGATATCAGTGGCTTAAAGCAATTAGCCGATATTTTTAGCCAGCTGAGTGAATATGCTAATCCAGAAAATATGATGGATAACATAAAAAAAATAAATGAATTAATTTCTGAAGGGCCTGAAAGCGCAATCACCAAGCTGTTAGAATCTAAGCAACTTGATCTGTTCTTAACAGATAGCGGTAAAGCGTTGGTCAGAGTATTGCCGTTTATTTACTTGCTCTCTCAGCCTTCTCCTATAGCAGCTGTAATTATTAACCAACCTAAGTTTATTGCGTGCGTTGATAAATACATGCCTGTTTTAGCAAAAGACATGCCTGGTCAGTTTAAGCTACTATTTGATGAATGGCGTTATAATGCTAACTTGCTAAAACACCATCAAGAAAGCCAGAAAAAACTTACTGAGGATCAAGTAAATCCAAGTATGTTATTCAACCGTGTTTAACTACTGCTAAATAAACGTGCTGCGAGACCGCAGCACGTTTTATAGGCTTAATAGCCTACTGCCCCACCTGAAGCTTTTCGATTATCACTACCACCAAAGAGCATACCGCTCTTAGGGTCAATGTAAATTGCTTCCACTGCACTCCAAGGTTCGTGGTACTTCAACTCGTATCCCATCGCTTTTAATTTTTCAATGGTATCTTTTGAAAATACAAAAGGCTTTTCAATATCAACCCATTCGGGTAACCATTGCTGGTGAAAGCGTGGAGCGTCTACTGCTGCTTGCACATCTAGCCCATATTCGACCATATTTAAGATCGTTAACAAGACACTTGAAATAATGCGAGGGCCTCCTGGACTACCTAAGACAATTAGCGGCTTATTATCTTTCATCACAATAGTCGGCATCATAGAACTTAAAGGCCGTTTGCCAGGCTGAATATTATTAGCTTCGCCTTGAACCAAACCAAACTGATTAGCCTCACCCGGCTTTGCAGCAAAATCATCCATTTCATCATTAAGGAAAAATCCAGTATCACCCGCTATCACATAGGCACCAAAGAACCGGTTAATCGTATAGGTAACTGCTACTGCATTGCCCCATTTATCAACTACAGAAAAATGTGTGGTATTTTCTCCTTCAGGTTTTTGAGCTTGAGGTACTAGCTCAACCAGACTTGAAGATGAAGTCACTTTATCAGGATTAATTCGAATACGGACCTTAGCAGCATATTCATCTGAAATGAGTTCTTCAACGGGATTTTTAACAAAATTAGGATCACCCAGTTTATTATTACGATCAGCAAATGCAAAGCGCATGGCCTCAATGATATAGTGGGCACTCTCAGCAGAATAAAGGCCCATTTTTTTAAGCGAATAACCTTCCAAAATATTTAGCATTTCACACAATGCTACCCCACCAGAACTGGGAGGAGGAGCTGAAAAAACATTAATATCTTTATAGCCACATTCAATAGGTTTCAGCTCCTCCACATTATAATGAGCAAAATCTTTTAAAGATAAATAGCCACCATTCTGTTGACTCTCTTTAACAATCTCTTGCGCAATCTTTCCTTTATAAAAAACATCTGATCCATTTTTAGAAATTAGCCTAAGCGTGTTAGCTAATTTTTTTTGCACCAAGCGATCGCCTGCTTCATAGGGTTTCCCATTTTTTAAAAATATTGCTGCAACATTAGGCTGTTTTGCAAAACCCTTAAGTCCTTTTTCAAAGATAAAAACATCACCTGGCCCCAATACATAACCCTTCTCAGCTAACCTAATTGCTGGAGCCATAACTTGCTGTCTAGTCATAGTGCCATATTTTTTTAAAGCTACTTCTAAGCCCATAACAGTGCCAGGAACCCCTACTGCAGCATATCCATAGGTACTTTTATCAGGGATTAATTGGCCTTTCTCATCTAAATACATCATGGGGCTTGCGGCAAGAGGCGCTTTTTCTCTAAAGTTTAGAAAAACATTTTCACCATTGGCTAAGTGAATCAACATAAAACCACCGCCACCAATATTGCCACAACAGGGATTAACTACAGCTAAAGCATAACCAACGGCCACTGCCGCATCGACAGCATTGCCTCCTTGTTTCAAAATATCAACGCCTACCTCTGAGGCTATTTGCTGCTCGGAGACCACCATGCCATTTTTGGCTGAAACTGGAGCTGGATAAGCTGCATAAGCAGCGGGTAATATAAATGCCATTAAAATTAAAAAAATTAATCTCATGTTGTTTCACATCCTATCTGCCAGTTAATAAGGCATGACAATTACTTTTGTTCCGACATTCACAAAATTATAACGCAACCATTCTGCATCCGGTATGGTTAAACGAACACAGCCATGACTAGCGTTTGCATCTACCACTGCCCCAGGTAATGAGCCATGCAAAGCTTGCCCACCATTAAAAAACATGCAATATGGCATAGGAGCACCACCTTTTGGAAGTGGATAAATAGAAGATTTACAGTTCGAGCTGCCTAATGAATTAAGACGAAAACTACCTGATCTTGTACGACAAGAACGACCCAAGTCGGGACACCAGTCTGAGCCGGCTGTGGCAATCCCGCCTCTAATTAAATTGCCATTCGCATCATAGGCTCCCCAAGCATGTAGATGGGGATTAACGACGATTGTTTTTTCTCCATAACTCGAAATTGAAATAGGCAAACGGGATGAATAGCGAGCAGAGTCATAATTAGGAGGTTGTAAAGCTCGATTAGCAGCAAACCTATCCCCTGTATTACTTAGGTGAGCACATCCAGCTAAGGAGGTAAACAAGAAGACAAACGCTAGAACTCTTCCTGACTGCCACATAGGCAAGTCCTCGTTTTATTATTCTTTTTTGAGTGTAGTCGATTTTAATTGAAATGGTGCTAATCAAAGCATAAGTTGTTGATTATTGAATGAATAAATAGAGCGCATACTATAGATTCTTAAATTTAAAGCAACAGCTATTAACATTTTTTGATTGCTTCTGAAATTTCTTAGCTTCGTTCTCTAAGATAATCGCTTTTTCTTCAAGAACGTCGAGCTTCTCTCCCCTCTCTATTATTTTTTCTATATTCTTATGCACTAAACTTTTAACTTCTTCTGTTTTACTACTCACACTTTTCAGCAATATATCTTTACCAGTATAAGCCAGAGGATTCTCCAAAATATCATGGACAGATATCTTAACCACATCCTTATTGTTATAGGTATGAGCGATATTAATAAATAAATAAGTAAGCTCCTCTGGAGATATCTTTGTTTTTGATAAAATAGCCATCACAATATCAGGCTGAGCAAGCTTCTTGACGTAATGGTGCTCATTAGTGTACCTGTAATGAAAGATATGGTTAGGCTCTTCTTTCACTAATTGTGGCAAAGAATTGTTTTCAACATTCCCCAGCAAATTGTCATTGAATAATTTCATCTTGCTAGCATCAGGCGCAGAAATGACCTTTAGGAAATCTGCTCCGCTTCTATATGTATAAATTGCTATTGCTTGAATAAATGACATACCAAACTCCTTACTTAAACAATGCTAATAATCCAACAAATTTCACTTGATTATTTACAGCTGCGTACCTAATATTCCTCACGGTTTAATGTTAGAGAAAAATATGCACCAGCAAGATGCGAAACAATCGCAAGCCTTTAAAACTAACGAGGTTTTTCCTCATTTTGTTGCCGCAGCTTTTAGCACAACAATCGCTCACCCCATCAGGGTCTGTCTTAATCGAGCACCTTATCATTTTTCACCACTGAGTGTAATAAAAGATTTGCGTCATTATTGGCGATCAGGCTTAGGCATTAATTTTACTCGCGGGATAATAGCTATTACTTCTCAATCGTGGACTAAAGACCAAGCACAACATCTATCACAAGATCACGCTAAATTAAATGGCATGCTGGCCGCTGCATTGAGTGGGACAATAGTTGCCAGCATGTTTGAAACAATATTAATTCGTAAAAACACCTTAGAAGGGAAAAACTTAACCGATATACCTTTAGCTCGATTCACGCCAGCGCTAAGTGGAGCTTATTTTTTTCGTGAGCTGGCCTTTAGCTTCATCGTGCTAGGATCAAAAGAAACCACACCATTTACTTATTATTCACAATTATTATCTCTATCTTTTTTCACAGCTACTTTTCACAAGTTTGCCGTATGGGAAGCTACTTCTGACATTGTAAAAAAAACTAGTAATAATACCGTACCCAATATTGCAGAAGATGGTTTTCCTAAGACCATAAAAAATATAGCTAATAATCACTATACCCACCCCACTTGTAGAGGCCCTATAATTAACCCTAAAACATCTAGCCATGCTTTAATAAACATCTTCAGTGTTTCATGTGGTTTGAATATGCTTATGTGGCGTACTCTTCACTTATGGCTTTTACAAAATCTTTACAATAAAGGCCTTGCTCTAGCACCTATAGCTAAAAACAATTTTAGTTTTTGGTTTGGGAATAAAATTAATAAAACTGACGATACAACGACTAATAGGGTTAAGCATAAAAGTTTAACTAGGAATTATGACAAAAATATCGAGCGCTAAGGCTGCTTAGCTCACACATATTCTGACAGGCGTTTACCTTATCACAAAATTCCATTTTACCCGTCATTCCCCGAGCATAATATCTTGCTAACTTTCTAGCATGTAGTAATGCAAATTTTTCGCTTTGTAATAATACAACTAAGCCTGCAACATGCTCAATGAATAAGCTACCTCGCTCTGGCAACGATGGCATTGTAAAACTCTCACCTTGATATTCAGCAACCAGTTTTTGAACTAACCAAGGCTGCCCTACTCCTGCGCGTGCTATCATCACCCCAGCACAGCCTGTGTCGAACATTTTATTTAAAGTATTAAGGCAAGAAATATCACCATTGCCTATAACCGGAATTTTTAATCGCTGGACAAAAAACTCAATGTCATCGTAACGACAAGGAGTTTCATAATGTTCAGTCCAATGACGACCGTGAACCACTAGAAAATCTAATCCCGCTTCGGTTACTATTTTTGCTATTTCCTCATTGAATTTTTCTGATGAGCTTTCCACCCGTCTCTTGATAGACACTGGCACGTGTGTATTTTGTTTCATCGCTGTAATTAACTTATAAAGTTTGTCACTTTCAGTTAGTAAGCGGGATCCTGCCCCTTTCTGCCTGATTTTTTTAACAGGGCAGCCACAATTTAAATCTATAATATCTGCCCCCAAGTCAGTAGCAATACGAGTAGCTTTGCCTAACTCAGAGGGATCATTACCCGACAGCTGAAAACAAACTTGGCCTTCTCTAAGGTCTTTAGCGACAAAACGTTGGCGGGCAGCTGCCGATTGTTGGATAAGTGTTTTAGCAGAGATCATTTCAGTACAAGCATAAGCTGGGGGCATATATTTAGACATTAATACCCGAAAAGGTGCAGAACTCACACCAGCAAGCGGCCCTTGAATAATATTTATGGGTAGTACTTTGTCTGCAATTTGTAGTGGTTTTAACATATAAATTCCTCATCCCTATATAACATAGCTTAGGAGTAACTCAAACCTTAAGGAAAGCTTAACAAAATAGCACGGAACCTCTTGTAGATATTAGGTTTTTTATCCCTGACACCCTTGCTTTATACGTATAGTAGCTGTATTATGACTGCGAATAAGAATCATTCTCATTTAATTTATTGATAATTGTAACCCCTTGTAAAATAAGAGATTATAATGAACCCTAGTGTCAAAAAAGCCAAACGATATACTCGTTATGCGGTCACAGCCGTTTTACTCACTGGCATGGTTTTGGTAACCGGCTTTTTAAGCTTTACCGGTATGTTAGTGTTGCACGAATCCATTTACCTAGCGATTGCTGCTTTCTTCTTAGGTGGCGGCATTGAAGGGGAAGTTTATGCACAAAATATCAGCTCTGCCCTTTTAAAGCTATTCAGTGGTAAATACTGGGAAGAAGCCATCCTAGATAAAACTCTAAATCGACTGATTGAAAACGATAAAGCTAATGAGAGCTTTTTTAAAGACTATAAAAAATTACAAAATTACATAGCAGAGCTAGAACATAGTCATCATCATAGCAAAGAAGTTCGTGAAAAATTAAAGCTAAAGAAAAAAGAACTTTTTGAAATGAGACGTATTTTTAGATATTACTTAATTAACGATCCTAAAATCAGTCCACTCGAAAAAAGGTTTCATAAAGAGTTTGATGCAGCGCTTATTGAGCTTGCAGAAAAAGAGCATGGGGCAAGTTTAAACTTATCTCAAACGATGAGCCCAGAAGAACGTAAAAAAGTCATTTTAACTCATATTAAGCAAGGCATTAATAGTGAAATTCGTCAGAAAACGTGGCTAAGCCGTTTAAGCGGCATACTAACCCTTGGTGCTGGCATCAGTTGTGGTTTAGTTGGGCTTGAAGTCGCCCAAAGCAGCATCGCAGCACTTATCGCTCATTTTGGTATTGCACTTTCAGCCACTGCTTTAAGCGCGAGTATCTTTGGGTTAGCTGTAGTCGGTGCCATTGGCTACACCCTACTTATTTACAACACTATTAGTGACATGATTAAAGACGATAAGCTCATCGAATGGGCGAAAGAAATTAGAAGTTTCTTTCAGCTTAAAAAAGATAAGCAAGGCAGTCAGGAATCAAAATATCAATATGCTTTACGAGTAATACCAGGCGCTATTGGCGTTGGCATTATCGTTGGCTTAGGCATTTTCGCGACTATAGCCACAGCAGGCACCTGGTGGCACGCTGCAAAAGCTGGTGCCAAAATGATTCCTTGGCTCTCTAAATTCGCAAGTTCGTTACGCAGCGTGGCTGTTTCATTAATGGCTGTCACGTCATTATTATTTACTATTGTTAACTCCTTAAAGTCAGCAAAAGAACTCGCTAAACTTTCGTTAAGTAAATGGTGGCAGCATGCAAAAGAAACTCTTAAAAAGTATTATAAAACAGAAAATATATATCAATTATTAAATCCATTTCGCTTTATTATTAATATAATTACTATCCCCTTTAAATTTGTTACTTTTATCGGACATTTATTCAGCATGGGGATAATGGGCGATAAACTTGATAATGTTCACCCTTTAGTAACTGCTTTTTTATCAATGGCCAACGAAACATTAACTGATGCGCATTACTTTTTACCAGAAGAAGAACCCGTTCAATCCAAAAATTTTGACATTAGAATTTTTGAAAATAGTGAGAACATAACAGGCTTAAAAAATACTCTTGTAATTACCAAAGAAAAATCCAAACTCTTTCTTGCGGACGCTGAAGGTCATCTCATCGAAATTTTTAATTTATCTGAATTAAGTCCCATTGTTGATGAACTACAATTATCGACAGTAATAAGTGATGCAAAAAATGCTGAGTCTATAAAAAGGAAATTAGAAAAACCTCAGCTTAAAGGCTTGCTTGATAAAATTCATCATAAAATTAACCCAAAGCATCATGTCCATGATCATGTGCATACTGACTTACCCGGCCGTTTTTTAAAATTTGTTTTGTCACCTTTATATCTGGCAGCTTCATTATGGGATTTCATGTTTAGTAAACTTAATGCTGAGTCGCTATCCTTCCACGAAGCCCGACATAAACTAGCTCATGGATTACACGACGAAGATGAACCAATTGAGCCTGAGCTTTCCCGTAATTGGAATTTTTATTCCATAAGACAAGCATTGCATAAGCTTCATGACCAAGCAAATACATCTAACAAAAAGGTATATGAAGATGCAGACAAGGTATTATTGAAAAGCGACCCTGCAGAGCAGGAGCTAGGATCAACCTCCTCCACTACCCCAGGCGAGACTGATCAGCCTTGGTCTATTTTAGCAAATTGTGTAGACGTTTCTCAGTTTAGTAGAATTGAACACAGCTACGGGCGTATCTTCTATAAAGTGGGACAACCATCATACCCCAATTTTAAATTGCAGATGTATGATTCAGACGGTGTACGTATAGAAACGGCCAAATCTTCATTGGCTTAAATTGTGTCAGTAGGTGGGCTAAAATGCCCAACCCTTGCAGGTGTGAAGGTAAATAAGCAATACCATTAAGAAATCAATGCAAGCTGCTCTCTTAAATCTTGTAATTGTTGATCCCAATATCTTCCAGTATTAAACCAAGGAAAATTTAAAGGAAATGTAGGGTCTTCCCAACGTTTAGCTAACCAAGCCGAATAATGAATCATTCTTAAAGTGCGTAGTGTCTCAACCAGACGAAATTCCGCATAATTAAAATCATGAAATTCTTCATAGCCTTCTAGAATAAAATGCAGCTGATCCTTAATTTCAGATTCGGTTGTACCGGACAAGAGCATCCATATGTCTTGTATAGCGGGCCCCATCAGACAATCATCAAGGTCAACAATTTGTGGTCCGGTATCATTCCATAAAACGTTGCCCGCATGGCAATCCCCATGTAATCTGATGTAATTTAGAGGGCCTAGGTTGGCAAAAATTTCCTCCATCCGCGCTAACAACGATTCTACTGTTTGGCAGTAATTTGTTTTTACATCATGTGGGATAAAATTATTTTCTAATAAAAAACGATAAGGAGCATATCCATAGCTTTCAACATCTAAATGCATTCTATGTTGAAATTTTTTTGCAGCACCGAGCGCATGCAATCGACCGATAAAACGCCCCATCCATTCAAGCTGCTCTTTGTTATCTATCTCTAGAGGCCTACCCCCTCGACGAGGAAACAAAGCAAATCTAAATCCTCCATATTCATGTAAAGTTGCTCCCTGCATTGTTAAAGGAGCAATAATAGGAATTTCATGACTCGCTAACTCTTGCGCAAATTGATGTTCCTCTAAGATTGCCGCATTAGTCCAGCGGTGAGGGCGATAAAATTTAGCAATTAAAGGTGGACCTTCTTCCATCCCAACCTGATAAACCCGGTTTTCATAGCTATTCAGTGCCAGCAAACTACCTGAGCAACGAAGCCCCAAGGTTTCTATAGACTCGAGTATTAGATTAGGCTCAAGGGTAGAATACGGAGTGTTAGAATTCACTCGGCTGCCATCACTTATCTTTATTTTTACGGTAAATAACGCCAATTAAACCAATGGCCTGAACTTTTTCAGCGTTTAGCGAGGAACATAACTCATCAAGAATTTCTGCCCTTTCATCGCGCTCTTTGATTTGGATTTTGACTTTTATTAATTCATGGTGATCAAGGGCCACTTCTAACTCTTTTTTTACTGCCTCAGTAAAGCCATTTTGGCCAATATACACAACCGGCTTTAAAGCATGAGCCTGGGCTTTAAGTTGCTGCCTAAATTTAGGGGTAAGAGACATAAAATTTTCCACTTTAAAAGACGCCTAGTCTACCCGATCGCCTGTAGAACATCTACTGGCTTTCCAATTCTCTTAATTCCATATAAAATAAGGTAACTATTAATACAAGGATGTATTATGCAAACCATATATAGGATCTCAACAATTCTTGCCTTGCTCCTCTTACCCTTTTCAAGCTTTGCTGCTAGCTATAAAGGTGAAACATCTAAAAAAGCTGCTTATAGCACTATAAGCCCTTCACGAACCCCCAAATTGAGCAGAATTTTTTTAAAGGATGGCCCTTATTTAGGGTTATCAGGAGGCTATGATTCTTATAAAGTTCAAGAAAATATTTACCTTCCGGCTGCAAGTCGAAACCCTACCTCCGTAATGAACCCAACCATTAACGGCACCGGGTTAGTTGGCGGTTTACTGGCTGGATACGGCGTTTATTTCAATAATGCCTTGTATTTAGCGGGTGAAGTATTTGGGAATATCAGCTCGGTTTATCAAAACAGCAATGCCAATATACACGAAGTTTCTGGCACTACTTCCTATAGCTCAAAGTTTATTGTGACGACGGGTTACGGGGCAAGCATACTACCAGGTGTAAAATTAAATGATGCCGGCTTAGTCTATCTACGCCTTGGCTATCATATAGCCAGATTGCGTGGTCAGCAAAATTTTACAACTAGCACCACTTCATTTACCAGCAATTCTGCCAACTGGAGCGGTGGGTTTGGTTATGGTATCGGCTTCGAAGAAGGCATGGTAGAGAACTTAAGCTTAAGAGGCGACTTTGTTCATATTGATTATCGCTCTTTTAATTCCAGCTCTAATACTGAATATCAGCCTAGCGATAACCAATTTATGATAAGCCTAGTCTATCACTTAGTTCTATAATTTTCTCACAACCACCGGCTCAAACGCTGGACCGGTGGTTGATGTTTTGTATAGTAGCTTGCTCGTTACCGGAATTACTCAAGTTTTTATTAGCAAACATAGACAGTGGTAGCGGCCTAAGCACTGTTACATAACCCGTTTTATCACCTCTACTTTTCCCGCCATTAGCTGGCGAAAGGCAACCATTATTAGTTTTTTGTTCCTCTTCTTCAGCCCTTTGAAATAATGCATCATTGATGCTTTGAAACTGCTTTGCGGATTTATATTGTGGGCTGGCCTTCAGCATTACAGGAGATAAACGTCCATCCACTTGCTGGGCCAGTTGTTGCTCAAACATGACAGGCGAAAGCCGCCTCATGTTATCGAGTATAATTTTCAGCTGATTTGCTCTTTGCATTAAACTTTCAATTATCTCTTTAAACATAACCTGATCTTCTTCACACAATTCATTTATACCTAATTCATCATACAAGAACTGGGAAAAATTAGACTGACGAAATGTATTCACAATGACCAAAAACGTATGGTACGCCCCTTTAAAAAAATTGAGAACTAACTCTTCATGACTATCACAAAAGCCCACTAAATTTTCTTTAAAAGAACTAAATATATGATGCACGAGATATTCAATATCAGTGACAGGCTCAAGCAATCCAGAGAAAACGTTTTCCTCAGTAATATTGAACACATCCCCTGCTACCCGTTCAGCTTCGCTTTCTGTTAATGTGTTTTTAGCTAATAAATAATTAAAATTGGCTAACCCATAATCGATACTACTTAATTTTTCTTGATCGCTATAGCCAACATTAAATGGTCCATCTGGGTCACATAAGAAATAGCGAATAGTAGAAATTTGAGCTAGGCCAGATAAGGCTAAGACTTTTTTCAAATTATTTTTATCTGTTCCGCGATTTTCAAAATGGTCATATTCTATTTTTTGCGAAAGCAAGCCGACCGCATGGCCATCATCGTTAATAACTAGAGCATGGATTGGGGTAATAAATTTATCCAAACTTTTACTCAGAAGCTCAGCAATTTTTCCGCAAGCTGCTTCATTTAAGATACGCAACCGGATTTTATCGGGTGTTAAATTAGGGAGTAATAAAGTTTTATAGTAATAGGCAGTGTTTTTATATAAACCGTATTGAACATTTTGAGTAGACTCTTCAGTATGTTTTTTAAATCCCTTTAACTCCTGGCAATTAATAGGATTAGGCATGGTTTTATCTCGTGTTTGTGTATTTTTGGGCTAAAATTATACACAATTACGAGATAATTATCAAATTTGATCAAATTGCATTAACTGATTGATTAAACAGGCACTTTCAGCTCAAAAATATTTTGGCCTTCTTGCAGTTTCACACTATTTATGTCGATTGATACAATCTTCATTCCATGAACAATATCTCCCAAATGGAAAGGCTGATTGTTAATAAGGACAATCCTTTCGGCCCCTGTAATCATGACTCCATTTAGTGTTAAAGCATTTGCAACATCATTAGCCAACAATGTTGTCGTAGTAGGTTGTGCAGCAGGGCTAGAAGATACTACTGGCTGTGGAGCACTAGCCATGACTGGCATTTGTGCTTTTACCATTTGTTCATTAGTTTGAGCGGATTTTGTTGCATCCGTCATCCACAAATGTTGGCCTTGCATCGAAGGGGTTAATGGTTTTGCAGCTGAATGTCTCGTTGATGTTGAATGTGAAAACGGCCAATAAATTGAAGACAATACACCAATACAGCCGCTTGTTATCAAAATAGCGAGAACCGTGCTTAAAGGCTTAATATAGGATCTTTCTGTCGGCTTTTGGCTAAAAGCATTTTGTAATTTTAAATATTCTCTGTTGCGCTGCGTTTTTTGCAAAGCGTCATAAATAATGCTCACTGTATAATATCTCCTTAGCACATCGTTCAACCAAAACTTCATCCACTGAATAACTACCCGCAACAAAACCTGCTAGCAAAGCTCTATCACATAAAATATTGATAGCTCGAGGCGAGCCTTTACTATAATGATAAATAGCTGAAATCGCTTGATCAGAAAAAATTATATTTAATAATGTTTCAGGATTGTTCATCGCCTTTTTAATGCGGTGATGTATATACTCACGAACATCAGACCGGTCTAAGGGTTTGATATGAAAGTGAACAGCTACTCTTTGCCTAAGCTGACGCAATTCAGGTAGTTGAAGCTTCTCGATTAATTCAGGCTGACCTACTAATATAATTTGTAATAACTTTTCTTTTTCTGTTTCTAAATTTGATAATAAGCGTAATTGCTCTAATTGAGCAGCACTTAAGTGCTGTGCTTCATCAATAATGACGGCCACATTATTTCCGGCGTTAGCTTCTTTAATTAAAAAGTTGTTTAAAATATTAATTAAAGCAAATTTATTATTTTCTTTTGTGCGCAGCCCTAGGTCCTGCAGTATTAATTGCAACAATTCCAGCTCAGAAAAGTTGGGATTAAGAATCAAGGCATATTTAGTTTTGGTATCAGAATATTTCAATAATGCGCGGCACAGAGTAGTTTTGCCAACACCAATTTCTCCGGTGATCACTAAGATCCCTTTTCGATTTTCAATACCATAAGCCAAACTGGAAATAGCATAACGATGGCTTGCGCTTGAAAAAAAGAAATCCGGGTCAGCCGTTACATTAAATGGGTTTTCTTTAAATTGGTAAAAATCATGATACATAGCTTCTATCCATGAGGCATCAAGCCAACATTATAGCTGAAAATAAAGAGAGTTTAATACCCCTA
>CAZXFO010000063.1:0-2529 GCA_964639745.1 uncultured Coxiellaceae bacterium
AACAGCAGCTACTGAAGAGTCGGTCCTTAAAAAAATTGAACAGGCAGCTACTAAAAAAGCGGAAAAAGCTCAAGCGACCGTGTCAGAGAATAAGCCATCTGTGACAGCGCCGCCTGTTACTGCAGCGCCAACCTCATCAGCTGCTGAGCCTATATTGTCTGGTGCTAATGAACCAGCTGCTATTACATCTGCTCCGCAAACGGCAGTGGCGTCACCGGATATAACTACCAATATGCCGATGGTCGAAACTCCTAGCCAAACCCCTTCACTAGCTGTTTCACCTTATGTCGAACCACAAAAACAAGACATTGATAAGTTAGCAGCTATGCAAGAAGCAAATGCAAAAATGGTGGCTCAGTTACAAGCAGAATATACCCGCAAATTAGCCGAATTTGATAGCCAAGATAAAGCACTGGAAGAACAGTTGCGTGCTATGTCAGTTAAGATGGCTGGCTTAGAAGCGCAAATGAGTCAGTTAGTTGAATTGATGAATAAACAGCAACAGCAGGCGCCAGCTCAACAAGCTGCGAATACTCCGAGTATTCCGGTAGGTGTGGAGCGCACTCCCGCTGATGGTAACGTTGTAACTGTAACAAGCCCAACATCTGTAAGTGCTAAATCAAGTTATAGTGTGCAAGCTATTATTCCTGGTCGTGCTTGGCTGCGAACAGAAAACGGTGAAACTATAACCGTTGCTGAAGGGGATACGCTAAAACAATTAGGGCGCATAACTAAAATTGACCCATATGACGGCACCATACAAATCGATACCGGCAGCAAGACTATCTTGCTTACCTACGGTAACGGAGATTACGCTTAAGCTCAGCTTCTCCGTGGAGGCTATATGTTAAATGTAAGCTCAGGTGTTAAGTCCTTCATATTAGCTTTTATCGCTACTATTATATTTAATAGTAGTGCTCATGCAGCTGATCTTTCTGTTTCTTCTGTCGTGCCAAACCTTGAAACCATGCTGCTAAATTTCGCAACTTCTGTTCCCAATCTTATGCGCTTAGTTACAGCTGGTGCATATGTAATTGGTATATTTTTTATTATCGCTGCAGTTATTGGGATGAGGAATTTTGGCGAGATGAGGACCATGATGGCGCGTGAACATAGTATTATGGGTCCTTTGGTCGAGCTTCTGGTAGGTGCTGCTCTAATTTATTTACCAAGCAGCGTTGAGGCTGGATTAAATACATTTTGGCAAACTACTAATCCTTATGCTTATCTTAATTCCTCTGAAACTGGCGAAGCTGCTTCCTTTGTTACAGCAGCTTATTCTGTCGTTCAGCTCATTGGCACCATTGCCTTTATTCGAGGCCTGCTCATGTTAAAGGCCGCTGGTTCGGAGCGCGGTGGACAACCGGGCATGTTAGGTAAGGCATTAGCTCATATGGGCGGTGGTATTTTATGTATTAATATCTATAACACGTTACAAGTGTTAGAGAAAACCGTCGGTTTAGCAAACTAGTTTTCCTCAAAAGCTTCTTTTAGTTTTCTTCAGCAGGCTACACTTTTTATTAAAACGAGAGTATATTCATTGGAATGTGTCTTTTTACTTAGGGAGAGAACTTATGTTAGGCAGTGGATTAAGAAAAACATTATTTTTAATAGTAACGGCATTAATTGCTTCCTTGACTGTTACTACGGCTTGGGCGGAAGTTTCAGGCATAGGCGCAATTGCATCTAACGTTACCCATAACTTAGCTGCTATAGCTAAGCTAATTACCGCAGGTTCTTATGTAGCCGGAATGGCTTTTGCTGTAGGCGCTGTTGCTAAATTTAAACAGCATAAAGACAATCCAACCCAAATCCCTCTAAGCACCCCCATTGTCTTACTATTTGTAGGTATTGCTCTGATTTTTATTCCTGCTATCTTCCAAGCTGGCGGCGGTACATTGTTTAAATCAAGCGGTGTCGCAGGTGGTATCTCAGGGATAACCAGCTTCTAAGAAGCTTTCTCTAATGCCTGAATTAAAGCTGGCGGTTAATTTAACGGGGTGGCGTCTCTTTATAAAACGTCGCTCCGATAGGGCTTTTGAGCCAATCGCCAAGCGTTTATTAGAACGCGATCATTACACCTGTCAGTATTGTGGTTTTCAAGCGCAAGAATACCAGGAAATAGTTAACCTAGATGGCAATTACCTTAATAATAAGAATAGCAATTTAGTCACAGCTTGTTGTTTCTGCTCGCAATGCTTCTTTTTGCAGTCAGTAGGTGTAGACGAAATGGGTGGCGGGCAAGTTATTTATTTACCTGAAATGAGTCAGGCTGATTTAAATAGCTTTTGTCATGTTCTATTTGTGGCTATGGGAAATACCACGGGTTTCCAGGATGGTGCCCAAACAGTTTATCGCAGCTTGCGTTTTAGAAGCCAGGTTGTAGAAAACAAATTGGGAGCAGGTTCAAGTAACCCAGCTACCTTAGGTCAATTAATCTTAGAATACCAAGAGTCTCATCCTCAAGAGCGGCCGCAGAGCATATTACAAGATCTCCGTCTCTTACCCTCATTTTCTAAATTCAAAGTT
>CAZXFO010000064.1:0-9542 GCA_964639745.1 uncultured Coxiellaceae bacterium
CAAACACTTGTTGTAACCACTGTTCAGGAATTCTCACCAAAATGTCACGACAAGTTTTAAGTATGCTCCCAAAGATTCGCTCGACCCTATACCGAAACTCTGTTCTTAACCATCCAACAGCCGTAGATTGCCATTTTCTAAGCGTGTTGAGTCCCCGGTTAAAAAATACATTTGAGGCCTGGCTCGGAAGATCTTTGCAAGCATCTGTCCTAAATAATAGAGCGCCAGCTTTAATGGTACAACTCGCTAAATAAGCTAATCCACCTACTAAAGCAAAGGCGGCCCTTAGGCTTAAAAATGCTAACTGTAATGTGGCTTCCGGTAACCTAATGGCTACTTGTAAAAAGCCATGGGAGATAGTTTTTAGTGTGTTCCAGGCTATCTTTCCTGTTAGAACGATCCAGTTTAAAGGTACTATTACACATAATTTGAGTATTGGAGGAATAGGCTTTCGAATAGCTAAATAGCCAATCACGCCTAATAGTGCCGGGGCAAACATAACAGCATAAAAGAGGGATTTAATTAATGAAACAGGCACTGCGTGATACCATCTAGAGGTTACTAATTTAACATCTAATTTTTTTAAGGCGGTTATATCGTAAAATCCTAATAAGGTAGGGTTAAGTTGCAGTAACTTCTCAAAGTAACGTTTAAGTTTTTTAAATTCCTTTTTATCGGGGCTTGTTTTTATAGTGCCGGTGCTAAGTAGCTTGAATAAAATTAATACATAATCGCTCGGATTAAGATGTAAAGCATTCTTATTTTTATAATCAATGAGCTGAGGGTTTTTTAGGTAATCAATTATCTTGGGATTGAGGCGAGCGCCATTGATATCAATGAGGTTTTCTTTATGCATGTAATTATTAACACCGGCAATTTTGCCCAACAATAAGCTGCTAGTTTTAACTGCACCAATGGTTTGCCATGAGGGATTAGTGACTAGATTGACTGGAACATGTGCAAAAAATTCCATAATTTCAGTATGAGTGAAAGCGGCGCCTACCCCGAAGCTACCCGCAATAATTAATAAAATTACACCACTCATGAAGTTGGCTATATGGAGTTTGGCGGTATCAAAATTGTTATAGCCTTCAAGTGAACTATAGGGACTAATAAGTTTAGCTAGTACAGTTGTGGTGGATTCATCCAAGGTGCTAAGCCAATTATTGATGATTACATCAAAAGCGGTGTAAGAAAGCTTAGCAACTGTAAAACCACAGGTAATCATGACCTGCAAAGAACTTTCTGCTGCAGTAAGCCATAAAATAAATTCATCAACGACAGTTATTAGCGAATTGATTTCAGATGCCGTGACTTTGCCGGCTAATATTTTTGATTCTAAATCAGCAAGCAGATTAGCAATCCCTAGCATGGTATTGTGGCCCGCTAAGGCAAGGCCTATGCCGCCAAATTGAAGATAGGGGACACTAAATGTAGCTGTTGCTACATAGGGGTGCTGTTCAATCATTTGATCGAAGTAATCTACAAAATCATATAAGAAGCGAAAGGAGGAAGTAAGAATATCACCTGACGAAAAGATATAATTCTTATGAGCATGCTTAGTTAATGTTTTTCTGCCAAATTTTACTGCTTCAGCAAGTGATAGTTCTTTAATATTTTTAATAACCGTAGGTTTGCTAAGTTTGTTATTTAAATCATTGGGACTAAGCTTGGCTTCTTCCAGAATGAGCGACTCAAGATAAGTTTTAAGTTTTAGATTTCTTTCAGTAGTGGTGTTCCACAGGTCCCACCAATCTTCCAGTAAGCGGCTTTCTTGGGGTAAAGGGAAGAATTTAGTTTTTTCATTTTTTAATCTTGTTTTAATTTCGATACTTTCTTTAGCTATTTTTTTTCGCATTCCTTCATAACTATCACGCGCATGCTGCAGTGAAAACTTATTGTGGGTTCTAGCATTTAGATTATCTACAGAGTCAAGATCTCTCACCACAATGCCCAATTGAGGTCCTAAATTCTCGCTAAGATAAGTGGCAAATAATAAATGACGTTTATTCGTTTCATGATAGCAGGCGCTATGAAACACTTCCCCATGATCATGGCGGTAAAGCATTTCGTTGGTAATCATGGAGGTTTCTCCAAATTCCCAATTCTGCAGGATATTTCCCGCTGTGCTTACAACGTAAGTATTAGCCCAATTCTCTTTGGGTAAAAAATGATGCTGGGCAGCGCTGAGTTTACCTTGAGCAATTTTGTAATAATCTAATAGACCTCTGAAGGTGTTTTGCTGCCAGCGTTGTAACAGAGCATTATACTGCGCCATGGCGTTGGCTTTTTTAAGTTGTGTTTCAAGATCAGTTAAAGCGCTTGTTAACATCTCGGATTCAGCAATTTCATAATCTAGGTAAATTTCAGCAAGCTCTGCTTTAATGTCTTTAATTACTTGCGAAATATGGTCGTTGACTAAGGTGGGTTGGTTAAAAAAATAATCGATATTTTGTAGGCAACGCATCTTGGCAATAAAACGCCAAGACAACCAGATGGTTTCTCGCTCATGTTCATCAAGAATTTCTGCAGCTGCAGTTCTTCTTTTTTGTAAAAAGGAAAACCAGCTTTTGTAATTCGATTTACGGTATAAAATCTGAAAGATATGCTGGCCTGCCGTTTTAATTAAGGCATTAGAAAGCATATTGTTATCTGGCATTAACCCTAACCAGTGATATAGTTCAAAGGTAGATTGCGGGCCAATTTTATGAATAGCCGTATGCGCGCGAACTTCACAATAAAATTCGCCAGTGGGATTTTCTTTATCTATTTCAATGCGCAGAGAGGGCATTGTAAACCTACCTTTATAAAGCCTGCCTATTGTACAAAAAACTGCAAAAAATCACACCTAAATTGGTCAAGAATATCCTATAGAGTGCAGCCCCCTAGCGCCACCAGCTCAGGGATTACCGTTTGCCCCGCCCGCTAAGAGGCTAATGACTAAAACGTGAGCTTACATCCTGGCTTGTTTATGGCATATTTACATCGTTTTTAAACTAATTGATTGAACTTCCAGTTGTTTTTCTTCGGTTAAGGCTTTTTTAGCAGCATTAACTATATTCACAGCTTTATTCTTAACTTCGTTAGGCTTTTTGCAACCGAAAATACAAAGCCCACCTATAGCGGATACAAAGCCAAATGGTACAGCCAAAGCACCGCCTATTGCTGCGCCTTTTCCTGCAGCGGTAAATGCTGTGAGAGTAGCGCCAGCTGCAGTTTTAACTGCTACGGTCGCCGTAAAAGCAACACCTAAGAAAACCCCGTGCGTGGCAGCGACTAAAGCCAGAACTCCAAAGGTAAATAGAGTGATGCCAGCAATTAATAATACCCAGCCCCAAAAATTACTTTGTTTATCCTTTCTTTTATCGACAAGAGCTAATAATTTATTAGCATGTTCTGTGGCTTTTGCTTGGTACTGATTTCTTGCTTCTACTGTAACGTAAGGTTCAATAGAAGCTTTTAGGTTTTTCATCATCCCACGAGCTTCATTCAGTGCTTCCGTCGCATTTTGATAAGTAATATTGACATTAATATCTCTTTCCAAGGCTTCAATAAATTGATTGCTATACTCGCAAGTTTCAGTGATTAAACCCAAGGACTGACGAGCTGCATCAGAGTTTAGTAATGCAATTTCTTTTTTGAATTGTTTTAATTCTTCTTCGTAAGCATTTTTTACAGGTGCTAGTTCTTTTGCATCTTTCTCAGAGCGTTCTTTTAACTCTTTTTCGCGAGCAGCATTGATTTTAGCCAGCTTTTGAGCTTGTTCAATCCGTTTCTTTTCAGCTTCGATAATTGCTTCTTTATGGGCTAGGTAATGGCGCGTGAAAATTTTCTTTTCTATAGCTTCGTTAAAAATATCTTTATTTTCAGGAGATGAAGGTAAAAGATCGACTACATCTTGAGATGAGATGGTATTCATGTGTGAGGCTACTGTTTTAAGAAACTGTGCTTGTAAACTAGGAATGGTTTCTCGCAAAAATAGGCTGTAGTCATCTAACAGCGCTAGAGCTAGCGCATAACGGTAGTGCCATTGTGTTTTTGCAGGAGTATTGGCAGGGGTTAAACGTGAGATATCGCCCGTTGCAATTGTAGCAAGAGACTTCTTGAGAGCATTAAGGCTGTCTTTATTCGTTTGATCATACTCGTTCGTTATCAGCTGATTGATTTTGTTACGGAGATCCTTGAGTAATGATTCTGAAGAGTTCTGAATGTTTGAATGAAGCTTTGTAATGGGTGCTATTTGATTAGTTAGAATTGTTAGTTCGGTAATTTCATTATCAACAGTTTGGGATTCTTCTGCCAATTTTATTTTATTTCGTAGAACCAAAATCTGGGTTGTAAGTTCATCTTTTTTAGCAATACTGTGGCTTTTCATTGTTCTATCTCCAAGCTTAAAATAAATTTGAGAGCATATTATATACAGCGTAGGTTAAGGTAATATTAAGTAGCCATAATTTAGAGGGCGGGTTGGAGCCTAGATGAGGAACTCATCCAGGCTAGATTGCAGGAAAACCTTTATGAAGATACGAGCTTGCTAAAAAATACTAAGCTTTAAACTTTTTTGGGCGGGGTTTTTTCAAAGTGCTTAACTGCTTCATGCATTCGATTAACTGGGTTGTATTTCTCTCTAAACCAGAAAGTTCCATAACCGCCTAATGCAGCTCCAGCTGCACCCATCAGTGATGCACCTATAACTGCACCTTTTACTCCTGCTATGATGGCAGGGATTGCAGCAGCAGGCCCCATCCAGGCTCCTAAAGCAGCTCCAGCAATGAATCCCAAGACTGCACCAATAACGGCCCCAATTATTTCTTTCCATCCTGGTTTTGGTTTAAATTTTTCTACTACATTAATAAATGCTGAGGCTTGTTCTGGTGAAATAGTGGCAGAGCCAGAATTTATTTGAGATTGTTCCAATTGTCTAACTAATGTTTGAGTAGCTTTCGCCAACTCCAGTTGAGCGTTTTGATTTAAATCTATTTTTGCTTTGGTTGCGAGCACTTGCACCGCATTATATAAAACATAGCCAGGGTCTTTTTTGTTATTTCCCAATTGTGATGTATCAATAACGAAGAGAATTTCTAAATTCTTTAAAGCTGAATTGAAGCTTTCTTCGCCGGTTAGCTCTGTTTTGGATAAAGATTCCTTTTCACCTTCGGGAGCTATTTTTTCTTTTAAGAGTTTAGGGCTTGTGGGCGCTGAACTGGGCGACAATTCATCGTCTTTATGTAGAGTGAGCTTAGGGTCTGAAGGAGAATTTTCCTGTTTTGTAAAAGTAATGCTTCGAGTAGGTGTAAGAGGTGATTCACGATTATTAAAATTATCTAGGCTAAAATCAGGGGTTTCAGGTGTTGATGTAGCTGTTGTAGCCAGTGTAAAGCTATTAGAGGGTGAAACTGGGGTGCTTATGCTTAGATTAGAGTTTGGATAAGCACGTGTAGGCGTTATAAAAAAGGATGAATCGTCTTTACTAATGGAAGATAAAGATGTGCCGAGTGTCTCGTCATTTGTTTGGTAAAATGCAGTGGCATGCATGTCTATTATTTTTTGAATTTCATCAAAACTTTCTTGAATTGGAAAGGGGAATGCATGTTGAACTCCAAGTGCGGTGAATAAATCCTCGGCTTTTTTTATTAATGAATCTTTGTCTTCTATATTTACAGAATCAACTTTATTAATTAATAAAATAATGGGCGCATCTGGCGAAGCATTTTTAAAAACTTGGTATTCATTTATGAGATAAGCATAATCATCTTCGACTAGCCTTTGGCTATCTAAGACAAAAATTGCTAGCTGCATATTTTTATAATATTGGCGTGTTATACCTAGAAAATTCTCTTGCCCGCTGTTATCCCATAGAGCAATAGAATTTTGATTCAGAGTAAAATAATTATAATTTAAACCTATCGTAGAATCATTTAAGCTAGCATCCAGAAGATCTAGAAAATAAGATGAGATGGTTGTCTTACCAGAATTTTCAGGTCCTATTAATGCAAGATTAAATTGCCTTGAAGCTGACATGAAGCCACCATTCTTATCGTTTTGTTGCGCCTAGCTATTCTAATTAATTATTGGGATGAATAGCTACCAGTAATTGTGAGTTTATTTTAAGCAACAAACATTAAGAAAGTATTAAGGCAATCAAACTAGTTCAAGCCAGGTGGGGATTAATGGGAAATATAGTCCCAATCGAACTTTACGTTGTTCAATTTTTTCAAAAGCTTGTTTATAAAGCGACATTTTTTCGGCATATTTCTCTTGTTCTAGCTTAAAAAAGCTATTTAAATCAGCCCCTTCTGGGTGGGTAGTTTTATAGTCGATAATCCAGCGTTCGTTGTTATTATCTACAAATGTCCTATCAATAATTAACATTTCGGTTTTATCATTTAAAATTGCCGTCAAAGCTAATTCACATTGTGCTTCAGTCTTTTGTTCAAGTATCCATTGCCCGCGTTGATCATTTAAAGTGTTGTGTACCGCATGTTCAACTTTTTCAATAGCTGATTGAGTGTCGGCTAAAAGCATGCCGTTTCTAACTAGCTGTAGCTGAATATAATGACTTCTTTTGGCAGTTGCGTTTTTTTCCCACCATGCTTTACCTTGCATAGCGATTTGCTGCAAGAAGTAATGAATAGTAGTACCTAATGCTTGAGCATCGCTCTGGGTTAAATGAAACCCAGGTATTTTGTTGTGTGGCGGTCTTATAGTTGCTAATGAAAATTCTAATGGGTGCTGCCAATGTGAGGCTAACCGTTTAATGGTCATATTAGTAGTAATAGTTTCATTAACAGATGGTTGTGTATTTTTCTCATTATTAAAAACAATATCGTTTTGAATGACTGGCCATAATTTCTTTAACATACTGCTATCAGAAGGTGTAGCCATTTCACCTTTGCTGTTAGTTTTCAGTGTCATTATTAAGTGTAGAGACTTTTTAGCGCGGGTCGCTGCAACATAAAGTAGTCGACCGTGTTCATGGCGGGTTTTGCTGTTATCTTGCTGGCGTATATGTTTATAAATGCTATCTTCACTGTCTTCAACAGCCTGAATAGGGGCAAGTAATAAAGCGGAATCATCATTTATGAGTGGCCTTTCAAGCCAGGTTAATAAAGGTTTTTCATGGTTATGAGCGCCTTTTTCTAAATGTGGGAGAATGACAGTATCAAACTCTAAGCCTTTCGCATTATGGATAGTCATAATTTGCACCCGAGCAGGGCTGTGGGTTTTCGCATAAAGCTTTTGCAATGAGTCGACTAAAGCTTCCCACGTTAAAAATTTACCGGGTTGCAACATGTTCTTTATTAATTCAAAGAATATTTCTGCATCTTCTAAATCAGTTTCATTCTGTGCACAGGCTGGCCCGCCTAAAGCAAACCAAGTTCTTTTCACCCAATGATGTGTTTCTTCACGATAACGTTCAGCAAGAGCCCCCTGGAGAGCAGGCAATACTCTATTTAAACGTTTGCTACCATCAGCGCTTAAGGAAGAAATTACTTCGGGTTTATTGAGGCGTTGCCAAATGACATCATATTGGCTACCTGCAAGGCGTAATAAGTCTTGTAGAGTGAGACCACAAAGCGGTGATCGAAGTACAGATAACCATGCAATGCGATCAGCTGGGTAAAGCAGGGCGCGGGTTAATGCTAGAAGATCTTGTATTAAAGGTCGTGATTCTAAAGGGTCGATTTCAATAGCTTGGTAAGCAATATTAGCCTTCTTCAACGCAGGAATAATATCGATCAGATGATTTCGTGAACGTACCAATATAGCAATATCATCGTGCTCAGATTGCTGTATTAAACGAACCACCTCGCTAGCTTGGTCTGAAAGCGTATGAAGATGTACAGCCTTCTCATTATTCTTCTCAAACGGTGAGAGGCTAGCGCTATAAGACACTGCGCCACTATTAATATCATCATAGGGCGGCATGACTTGAGCAAAATGCTGATTGATCCACTCTACAACTGCAGGAGTTGATCGAAAGTTAACAGAAAGAGTCAAAGGAGTTAAATGGATGGAGCCTATTCCTTGCTCTCGGGCACGGATAAATAAGCCAACTTCAGCTTCACGGAATCGGTAGATAGATTGCATGGGATCGCCCACTAAAAATATGGTGCGGCCGTCGCCTGGTTGCCAATGATGAACTAGCTTTTCTAATAACCTAAATTGGTTATGCGAGGTATCTTGGAATTCATCTACCAAAATATGTTTAATCTGATAATCCAAAACTAAAGCTAAATCGGTAGGTGCTTCTTCGCTACCCAGCGCTAAGAGCGCCGCTTGTGCATTTTCAGTGTAATCGATTTTGCCTGTTTGTTTGAAAATAACATGAAGCTGCGCTACTAATATTTTTAAAACCTCATGTAGGGCTTTTAAAATTTCCCATTGTTTATCGGTATATTCAGCATTAGGTAAATAATATAATTCTTGTAGTTTGTTCCTCAAATTTTCGTTATGGCTGAGGTGCTCAATTAAAGCACCTAATCGCTTTTTCATATCTTGATATTTTTTATCAGCAGGAAAGCCAATTTTCACATTAATGCTTTTTCTCCATTCACCTTCTTTAGTGAGTAATAATTCCGCTATACCTAACCAAGCTGCTTTGTCTTCAGGGTTGTAGCCAGGCAAAGAAGTTAAACCTTTACAAGCTAAAATTGTTGATTGTGGATTTGTAGTGGTTAGTTGCTCTACAGCAAAGCCTAGCAATTCTATTAACTCTTGCGTGCAATCGGTTGGAAAAATCTCTTTTAATTGGGTGAGGGTATCAATAACAACCCCTTTGAGATTATTTTCAAGCATTGAGCGCAGGCTAGGGTGTCTTTGATGAGCAATGATATAGGGCAGCCATTGGTCACGCTTACTAAGCATATCGACCAACAATTCCTCAGCGAGTTTCATGTTGTTATCCAGATGAAGCAATAGATTGGCGATAGCCCGAGACCAATCCATATTTTCTTCGAGGTGACTTAAGAAAATCTGCACTGCTTGCCGATATAGCAAACGTGGGTAGTTGGTAATCTCAGGTTGAGCGCCAAAATGAGACAATAAAGGAAGTTGGCGAGTTAATAAGGCATTAAATGCATCAATGGTTTTGATACGCAAACGATTGGGGTTGTCGAGTAAGTTCCATTGTTGTATTTCATCTTGTGCTAATACCTGTTTAGCGAGTGTCCATGTTTTTAACTGATGCGGTACGCTGGGCTTAGGCTCCTCATAAGCCTTTCTTAGAGCATCGCGAATTCTTGCCCGCATTTCGGAGGCTGCTTTTTTAGTGAAAGTGATGGCTAAAATTTCTTCTGGCTCTTTCACATAGGCCAATAACTGCAAAAAACGCTGTGTTAGTAATTCTGTTTTGCCGGAGCCAGCAGGGGCCTGCACAATAAAAGAGTGCGTAGGGTTTAGCGCTTGGTCTCTTTGTTGTTGGTCATAAATAATGGGGTTCATGATGTAGGCTCTTCATCTGTTACATCTTCTAGTTTTTCATAAACCCGACATAAGCTGTGTAAGTCACAATAAGCACAAGTCTGTGTATTCTTTGGGTT
>CAZXFO010000065.1:0-7040 GCA_964639745.1 uncultured Coxiellaceae bacterium
TAGGGCGACGTTTGCAGCACCTCCAGGACGATCATCACTATCAGCGATATTAACGACAGGAACAGGGGCTTCAGGTGAAATTCTTGCTGCATCTCCAAACAAATAACGATCTAGCATGACATCGCCCACCACAAGAACTGAAGCTTTGGAGAAATCGGGTAGCGCAGCAGGAAGCGTATTTTTCATCTTGAGTCTTAATTCCGTAGATTAAAAATTTTACAACAGGCAGACAATATTCCTTATTTCATTATGTTGCTCGAAAAAGGGTCGCCTAAACCTAAAAATGCCGTGATTGTATCATTGGAGACAAGGTAAAGGAAATGTATAATAAGCACCCAGGATTAAGCAATCATTCAGGAACTTATCATGCTCGCAAATAACCTTTTCAGAGCAGACGCTCTGCGCCAAGCTATTACCAACGCCTATCGCATGGATGAAACCCAATGCGTAGAAAACCTTTTACAACAGCTTTCATTCTCTCCCGATGTTCAAGCTAGAATTCAACAAACAGCAAAAAATCTCGTAATTGAAGCTCGCAAGCAGCACCAGCAACAAGGAACTATCACCAAGCTATTGCAACAATACGATTTATCGAGCGATGAAGGTATCGCCCTAATGTGTTTAGCTGAAGCACTGTTGCGCATACCTGATCAGCACACCCGTGATCTATTAATCAGCGACAAGATTTCCAACATAGACTGGAGCAAAGCGCTATCTGAAAAATCCCTATTTGGTAACGCGGCCTCATGGTCTTTATCGTTGACAGGAAAAATATTCTCAGCGAGTAAAGAGAAAGATAATTCTCTTTTCTCAACGATAAAACGCGCTTTAACTAGCCCCGGCATGGCAGCTCTTCGCCCTATGATTATGCAGGGCATGAAAGTTATGGGCACTCAATTTGTTACCGGCCAGACGATCAATGAAGCTTTAACCAATGCCAAGAAAATTGAAGAAATGGGCTATCGTTTCTCCTACGACATGCTAGGTGAAGCAGCACGCACGCAAGAAGACGCACAGCGCTATTTCGAATCTTATAAAAATGCCATTATCGCTATTGGCCAAAGCGCAACGCAACACGACCCTGTAACCAGCCCGGGTATTTCAATCAAACTATCTGCTTTGCACCCACGCTATGAATATGCACAACATCAGAGGGTAATGAATGAGTTGATACCCTCCCTACTTGACCTTATCAAACTAGCAAAAAGCTATAACATCGGCGTCACGATTGACGCTGAAGAAGCTGATCGTCTTGACCTCTCATTAGATATTTTTGAAAAAGTTTACTCCAATCCTGAACTCGCCCCCTGGCAAGGATTAGGCATGGTTGTCCAAGCCTATCAAAAACGAGCTACTTTTGTGATTGACTGGCTAGCTGACCTTGCTCGCAAACATCAGCGTCGCATCATGTTACGATTAGTCAAAGGTGCTTACTGGGATGCCGAAATTAAACAAAGCCAAGTTTTAGGCTTAGAAAACTATCCTGTTTTTACTCGTAAATCTTCTACCGACATTTCTTACTTGGTATGCGCCAAAAAGCTTTTAGATCAGCGCGATTGTTTCTTTCCCCAATTTGGCACTCACAATGCTCATTCAGTTGCTGCTATTTTAGAAATGGGCCATAAAGGTGCTGCTCATGCTCGCGATACTTTTGAATTCCAGTGCTTACATGGGATGGGAAGACCGCTGTACGATCAAATGGTCGACAAAAATCAATTCAATATTCCCGTTAGAATTTATGCACCGGTTGGCAGCCATGCTGATCTTGTGGGTTATCTCATCAGACGTTTACTTGAAAATGGCGCTAATACATCTTTTATTAACCACGTAGCTAACGATAAAATTGCCATAGAAGATATTGTTGCAGACCCTATTACCCGCATGCGCAACGAACCTCATAAACCACATCCAGCAATTCCTTTGCCCAAAAATATTTTTGCCAATCGCGAAAATTCTCACGGTATAGATTTATCTAATCGCAGCACTTTCAATGAATTAAAAAATAACTTAGATAAGTGGAGCAGCGAACATTGGGTAGCTACTTCTCTTATCAATGGCAAGGCAATAAAGGAACAAACGCCTATTAATGTGGCCTCACCTTCCATTGAGAAATCAATTGGCACCGTTTATAAAGCTACTGAAGCAGATATGGAAGAAGCTTTAAAAATCGCACAAGCTGCTAAATCAGACTGGGCCTTTACTCCTGTGGCAGACCGAGCTGCGTGTTTAGAGCAGGCAGCTGATTTATTCCAACAAGCTATGCCAACATTTATCACTTTATTATGTCGTGAAGGTGGCAAAACAGTTCAAGATGCCATTTCTGAAATAAGAGAAACCATCGATTATTGCCGTTATTATGCAGCCATAGCTCGTCAGCAACTTATTCCGCAACAGCTCAATGGACCTACAGGTGAGCTTAACGAGCTCAGCTTACACCCACGCGGCTTATTTCTATGCATCAGCCCCTGGAACTTCCCCTTAGCTATTTTTACGGGCCAGATTATTGCTGCCTTGGTTAGTGGTAACGTAGTTATTGCTAAGCCTGCAGAACAAACTCCTTTAATTGCTACAGAAGCAGTAAAAGTTTTGCATAAAGCTGGCATCCCAAAAAATGTATTACAGTTAATTTTGGGAAGAGGGTCCGTTATTGGTACTAAGGTCGTACCGGATGCACGTGTTGATGGCGTGGTATTCACTGGCTCAACCGAAACAGCTCAAATTATTAATCAAACTTTAGCAAATCGACCAGGCCCTATTGCACCATTAATAGCAGAAACAGGCGGTCAAAATGCTATGATTGTGGATTCCTCAGCATTACCTGAACAAGCTGTTGTCGATATCATCCAATCGGCATTTAATAGTGCAGGTCAGCGCTGTTCAGCTTTACGAGTGCTTTTTGTACAAGAAGATATTGCTCCGCGCTTAATTGAAATGCTTAAAGGGGCTATGGCTGAGTTAAATTTGCATGACCCACGTTTATTGCCCACTGATATCGGCCCTGTCAGTGACCAGGATTCTATCAACTCCTTGCAATAACATGTAAATAAGTTAAAACAACAAGCTCGATTGATTTATGAAGCTCCTTTACCCAAAGAATTGGAAGGCCGTTATTTCAGCCCATGCGCTTTTGAGCTGCAAGACTTGCAGCTGCTACCGCGAGAAGTATTTGGGCCGGTGTTACACGTCATTCAATTTCCAGCCAATGGCTTAGATAAAGTAATTGATATGATTGTGCAAACCGGTTATGGGCTTACTATGGGCATTCATAGTCGAATTGAATCGACTATAGAATATATTATTAAAAGAATGCCAGTGGGCAATATTTACGTTAACCGTAATATCATCGGCGCCGTGGTTGGCGTGCAGCCATTTGGTGGCGAGCGTTTATCGGGAACTGGCCCTAAAGCCGGCGGACCACATTACCTACATCGTTTTTGTGTAGAAAGAACTCGTTCCGTTAATACTACAGCTATTGGCGGCAATACAACATTAGTCATGTTAGGTGAGGCTACCCATGCATCAGTTTGAACCTGCTATTTATGTTATTTTTTTAATTTTTACAGGAACAGCGGTTCTTTCAACCTTAGCACTTATTACGAGGCAATCACTGCTGGTTGCTTATATCGTTTTAGGTGCTATTTTGGGACCATGGGGCTTAAAACTCATTAAAGATACGACGATTGTGACCGAAACAGGAAATATCGGTATCTTATTTTTGCTATTCTTGCTCGGGCTACATTTGCACCCACAAAACCTTCTTCACTCGCTCAATAAAATGAGCAAGGTTACTTTCTTAAGCTCTATAATCTTTTTAATAGTAGGCGCTGCTATTGGCCTTATTTTTGGCTTAACCTGGGAAGAGAGCTTAGTGGTAGGTGTTGCCATGATGTTTTCTAGCACCATTATTGGTTTAAAACTCTTACCGACAACCATTTTGCATCATCAATATACCGGCGAATTAGTCATTAGCATTTTATTGCTTCAAGACTTAATAGCGATCGTCGCGCTGCTAGTGGTTAAAGGTATGAGCCAAGCTATTTCAATCTTTGACTTGGGAACACTGATTGTCGGCTTCCCACTGTTATTATTACTAGCCTTTGTCTTCGAAAGATTTATTTTAACCCCCTTACTTTATCGCTTTGACCGCATTCAAGAATATATTTTTATTCTATCGATTGGCTGGTGCTTATTAATGACCATTGTCAGTCAGGCCTTGGGCCTACCTGACGAAATTGGCGCTTTTATTGCTGGGGTAGCCCTCGCTAGCAATCCTATTTCGCTTTACATCGCCGAGAACTTAAAACCGCTGCGCGACTTCTTTTTAGTGATCTTCTTTTTTACAGTAGGCGCAGGGTTTGATTTTAGCTATTTACCCGTTGTCATTTTACCTGCAGGAGTTTTGGCAAGTGCCATGCTACTTATTAAGCCCTGGGTGTTTTCTCGCCTTCTAAGCTACTCAGGCCAAGCTAAAAAAGAATGCCGGGAAATTGGTGTCCGCCTAGGACAATCAAGTGAATTCTCTCTACTTATCGCAGGCCTTGCCGCGACAGAAGAGCTTATCGACCCCGGAACCTCGTATATCATCGTAGCTGCCACCATCATCACGTTCATCGTTTCATGCTATTGGGTAACTATCCAATATCCTACACCGTTAGCAGCCACTGACCGATTGAGGAAAGATTAATGGGCCATCATCACTCTCATGGACATGATCATAGTCATGCACCGAGCTCCTTTAATTTTGCTTTTGCCTTAGCAGTATTACTTAATTTCAGCTTTGTAGTTGCAGAAACTATATATGCTTTATCAGCTAACTCCATGACTTTGCTTGCTGATGCAGCACATAATTTTGGAGATGTATTTGGGCTAGTCTTAGCGTGGGGAGCCAACTGGTTGTTATCTTTTCCTGCCCGAAAACGTTACAGCTATGGCTACAAGCGCATCACCATCTTGGCCTCGTTAGCTAATGCTCTTATTTTGGTAGCAACTTCAGCTCTTATCGCTTTTGAGTCTGCTTACAAGCTATTTCATCTTTCACCCATCAATGAGCACATTGTCATTGTGGTGGCATTTATAGGTATTTTAGTAAACGGTGGAACTTCGCTGCTTTTTATGCGCGGCATTCATCATGATCTTAATATTAAAGGTGCATTTGTTCACCTGGCTGCTGATGCTTTAATTTCTGCAGGCGTTGTTATAGCAGGATTTTTAATTTTATTTACGAATATGGCTTGGATTGATCCTGTTGTCAGCTTGTTAATTGTCTTCATCGTTTTAATCAATACTTGGCAATTATTACGTGATTCAGTAAGGTTGTTATTAGATGCAACCCCACATTACATTGATCAAACTGGCATTAAAGAATATTTATTAGGCTTAACTGGTGTCACCGCCATTCATGATCTACATATCTGGGGTTTAAGTACACGAGAGATTGCCTTGACCGCACACCTAATAATGCCAACATCACGTCTATCAGATAGTGACTATGAACAGATTAATACACACCTCAAAGAAAAATTTAGGGTTGACCATGCCACCCTTCAAATTGAAACAGGTAGCATGGAATTTCAATGCGAAGGATGTTAAACAAAAAACCCGGGCTACTTAGTTTATAGTCTGGGTTTTCCTTAGTTATAACGATTAGTTAGCATTAATGTATTAAAAATATTTGTGGTTTTACTAGCTTTTCAAAATCCTCGTAAGTCAATTGCATTAACTCAGAATGTGACCCAGCATTGAAAGTGATGTTTTGCTGTTTAGTTAAATCACTGGCAACATAAACAGGCATATTATATAGACCACCAAAAGGAGGCATGGTACCTATTTCACACTCTGGGAATTTATCCTTAAAATCTGCTTCGCTTGCCAGATCTAAAGCTTGACCGGTCAGTTTTTTTAATGCACCAAAATTCACATGTTCATGTGCAGGCACAACCACCATGACTAACTTACCATCAGACTTAGCCATTACAATTTTAGCGAGCTCTTTACCAGAAATATGAGCTGAAGCCGCTACTTCTTGCGAAGTAAAGGCAGGCGGATGCGTGATGCTTATATATTTTATTTTGTTTTGGTTTAAATAGTCCTTAAGCTGCTTACCGGGCATAACTACCTCCTAAGTTAAATTTGATGCCTAATTTAAACGAAAGTGGGCTGATTCATCTTTAGAAATAGGTAAATCTAAATTAGCTTTGTTTAATGACTTGTAAAGCTCTTCAATAACTTCGGGTTTGCGAGCATGTGTTTGGATCACCATTTGAGACCACACTTTAGGATCATCGGTATAAGCTACTGCCATTTCATTCCATTTACGAATAGCATGAGGCCCCATATCGATGACTGTCATTACATCTTTTAAATAAACATCCTTTTTTCTATCCTCGGGGCTACGCGTATTATTCAGACCTGACTCTATAGCGTGTTTAAATAAGTGGTGGCCTACATATCTTTCAGATTCAGCTGGAGTGACAGTACTCAATATTATCTTGTCAATTTGTTGAGACTTAGCATTTTTATCTAAAACACCAAATAAAGTGCTACCACTTACCTGGTGAAATTCAGATAAAATAGCAATCATTCTATCTAAAGCAAAAGGCCGATCCCCAGCAGCTAGCATATGAGCGCCAATTTCAGAACAATGTGCCTTAACGTAATGCTCCATTACCACCTCGTGGACAGCAGCGGTAACATCGACACCATCAGCGTCTCGCAACCTGCGGAAAAATTCTAATTCAGGTACAATTTTGCTAGCATTAGGCTCTTTCTTAAATAGCTCAATAAGAAAATCAAGCTGAAAATTCTTAACTGCCGCTTGCTTTAAGCCTTCTTGTTTTGCTAGTTTTTCGTATTTATCAACAATATTTTTCTCTTCTTCAATGGTTCCCGACTGTATAAATAGGTTAGGAGAATGCTCTTTAAATTTATCAGCTACCATTTCATTCCACGCATTAATAGCGGGCAGCCCCATACGGCCAATGGCCTTTCTAGCATTAACAAAAATGTACTTATCTTCACCGTTTACACCTTCAACTATAGCC
>CAZXFO010000066.1:0-7114 GCA_964639745.1 uncultured Coxiellaceae bacterium
CTAAATACGGGAGCGTGTTAGCTCAACATTTCCCTGATACGGCGCAGGGCAATGCTTTGGTTGGAAAATTATTTGATTGTAGTGTAAAGGAATTACCTGAAAAAATTAGTAGTGTCCAAGAAGAAAAAGCTTTTAATATGAAATGACCGGGATTTAAGTAAATTACTTATTGTATTTTTTGGGGCTTAAAACAGGTAGTGTCTTAGGCGGAGTATGCTCTATATGTTCTTCAACTCTTTCTATTTGCGCAAACAATTTAGGAAATTTAGAGTTATTTGACGAAGAAGAAGGGGTGTAAGTGCTTTCTGTTACGTTTTTTTGATTTAAAGCTTCTTCTATTAATTTTGCAACGTTACTAAACTCAAGTTGTTTAGCTCTAAATAATGCGGAACGTCCTAAGAGGTCCTGAACATCGACATTAGCTCCAGCTTTGATTAGGATTTCTAGAATTGAAGAATCATTGCGTTCAACGGCGGAAAGCACGGCGCAATTACCTAAATCAGTTTTTTCATCAACGTCACATCCTTGCTCGATTAATTTTTTTACTTCTTTAATTTGGCCCTGCTGAACAAGATCAATTAATGGGACTCTTCGTGCTGTCATCATTGTTTTGGCCTATAGAGAAGTGTGTGACTTGTTAAAGATTTTATATAGAAATTATGAATGAACTAGGTAGGTTACTTGTTATATTTTTTTGGGCTTAAAACAGGTGATGTTTTAGGCGGAGTATGTTCTTTATGTTCTTCTACTCTTTCTTTTTGTACAAACAATTTAGGAGATTTGGAGTTATTTGATGAAGAAGGCGAGTAGGTGCTTTCTGCCGTCTTTTTTTGATTCAAAGCCTCTTCTATTAATTTTGCAACGTTATCAAACCCTAGTTGTTTAGCTCTTGCTAGTGCAGAACGACCTAAAGGATCTTGTACATCGACATTAGCTCCAGCTTTGATTAAGATTTCTAGAATTGAAGAATCATTGCGTTCAACGGCGGAAAGAACGGCGCAATTACCTAGATCAGTTTTTTCATCAACGTCACATCCTTGCTCGATTAATTTTTTTACTTCTTTAATTTGGCCCTGCTGAACAAAATCTATTAATGGGACTCTTCGTGCTGTCATCATGGCTTTGGTCTCTAATCTAGAGGGGATTTAAGAGCTTATTATATAATTATTTGAATGCCTATACTATATCGGGCCTGCGCTAATAAATGCTCATTAATAGTCAATTGATTATTTGTGCTTTTTAGGCTTCTAAAGTGGCTAGATGCTTAAGTTATTTAGCCAGAAATAGCGCTTAGAAAGCGTTACAAATCAAAGCCAGGATCCTATGCCTTAAGCCCGCCACGTTGCACTAACGGCTTCTGCTTCACAAAGGTCTGGATGATAAGCCAGTAGGTGGCTTATATCTTTTGAGAGGGGATCGGTGCACTTGTTACTCAACTGTTTGATTAGAGTCAATTAATTTGAATCTAAAAAGAACCCCAATGTGCTCAGATTACTGTGTGTCTATATTTCTAAATCTTGGGATTGATCTCTTTAAATCATGCATGTACAGGTAAATATTTCTAACCCCTAAATTATGAATTCTTTGCGCCTGTTCTTCATTTGGTATTTCTTCATCTGGCCAAAATCCGCACACTATAGGCCGCAATATCCTATTTAATTCATTGTCATTTGTCATGTAATCGCTTCTAACCCCATCGAAAATAAATATGAATTGCAAAAGGCAGTTTAAATCATTCACAGATATGTTTGTAAAATTATCAAGAGACTCTCTTCTTATATCGTCCGGTGCTCTACCTTCAAAGTTACGGATACCGTAATAAAAGAGAAAGTTGCTTACATTGGTTACTTGATTAGCTATCCTCAGAATGTACTCATGTAATTTAGCGCAATAAGCTTGTCTAAGGCTCTTGTCAGTAATCTGTATCGCTAGGTTATGAAATGCGGATAGTTGAGCGGTTGCCACAGACCATGTAAATCTATCATTTCTGCCGCTTGGCTCCAGGTTTTCAATAATCGAGAGAGCACCTTCTAGGTTTTTTGTTGCAACATTGAAGAGCCGTTCTTCTTTATTATCCTGGGATGATTTTTTTATTAGCCATAAATTAATTAAGCCGAAAAGAATACCAAAAATTGACGCAAGTTCAGTAAGAATATTCCTAATATTTGGGTAGAGACTTGCAAGCTCAACCAATCCCAATAAGGCGGTAATGAGTGCTACTGCCGTGAAAATAAGCGTGAAGAGAAGTGATGTTATTTTTACCATAGATAGCCGTTTTTGAATGCTGTCTTTTATCATATCATGTTGAGAATTTTTAATATTAGCTCATATTTAACTATGAATAAACTCAATCCATAGACCCCGGAGCTAATGTCTTGGTAATGATGCTTGTTTTCACTATCCTCTTCATCATAAACTCATGTGATGATATTTCTTTGTTTTAAAATTAGCTTATGCTGCTATGCTGTCAGAGCCATTCTGTCTTTTCTGGTTTTTTAGCGCCACCTCGACTTGAACATTTAAGCCATCGCGATCTACTAGATCTTGAAGCGCTAGGCGAATAAATTGCTCTTTTGAATACCCCAAGATGTTTGCATATTCTGCGGCTAGTCTAGGGCTAACTGATTTGCGTCCGTGCTCAATGTCACAAAGATGTTGACGTGTAATGCCTAATTTTGCAGCAAAATCAACTTGAGTAATTGCATCAGCGGTGCGGATCGCCCACATTAGTTTGGCTAAAGTTAGCTTCCCACCAGCAATTTTTTCAATTTGCTTCATGGTCTTTTTTGTCATTTTGCTTTTAATACGCATGCCTATTTATCTCCTGAACTTCAACACAAGTAATGGCTCCAGCGTTGCTAATTACATATATAGCGCGATAAGCAATATTTAGACGTATTGAACGTTGTCCTTTCCTGCAACCTTTTAAGGGTTCATCGTGATAGCCGGGAATTTTTCTCACTTCACTTAGCCCCTTATGACCAACAGCATCAATCCATGCTTGTAGTTTGATGGCGATGGGCAATGGAATTTTCTTAAGATCTTTTAAGGCCTTTTTAGTTAACCTGACATCATAGATATCTTTTATCATAATAATTGTACTCTAATCTTGTGTACATGGCAATCTTCATTTGTTAGGGGTTTTACGTGAATGAAGCAGGCGGGGTTTGGTAGGAAAGAGGTGTGTAGCTTCGAAACTCTGGATGATAAATCGATAGGTGGTTATATATCTCGGAGAGGGCGGGATTATTCGCGTACATCCTGTACGCTCACCCTTCGGGCTGCTTGAATAAAAGCGCTCGCATTCAAAAATGGCTGTCCTGCCATTTTGTCGAACACCGCGCGGCTTCTCATTCATGCCTAGCTTAAGATATAAAAAAACCATGCGTTGCATGGTCTTTTTATATCTCGGAGAGGGCGGGATTCGAACCCGCGTGGGAGGGTTACTCCCCATCCGATTTCGAGTCGGCGCCGTTATGACCGCTTCGGTACCTCTCCACTGTATTAACGTTTTTGATTTTTCTTGGTTTTGGCGATGCTACCAGCCCAGGGGGTGTGATATCAACGCTTTTCACAGGTTCATAGTGGCGTTCTGGAATAGGATAAAGCATATTCACAGAAATCTTGTTCCCCGGTGGGTTGTGTAATGGTTGCATATTGCCTTCAGTATGCGGAACAGAGGCGGTGTTGCCAGCTTTCAAAATGCCACAACTAGTTAGAATTAAGCTTAATAAAATAACGATAAGTAATTTACGCATTAAAGAGTTACTCCTGCTTGTTGCATGGCGGCATTAACCTCAGAATAAAATTTAGGATCTAAAACGGTGAGTGGCATACGAATGCCTTCACCAATTAATCCCATTTGATGTAATGCCCATTTAGTGGGAATAGGGTTGGTTTCAACAAATAATTTATGATGCAATCCCTGCAATTCTTTATCTATAGCTTTGGCTAATTCATTATCACCGTTTAATGCAGCGTGACACATTTCATGCATTTTCACTGGTGCAACATTAGCGGTAACAGAAATAACGCCTTTGGCGCCGTGTTGTATCAGCTCTAAGCCGCAATAATCGTTACCACTAAAAATTAAGAAATCTTTAGGGCATGAATTTAAAATCTCAGTTGCTCGATCTAATTTTCCGGTAGCTTCTTTAATGCCGATGATGTGAGGTAATTCAGCAAGTCTTGCTACAGTTTCAGGTAAAAGGTCGCACCCGGTTCGAGGTGGAACATTGTAAAGAATAATCGGCAAGTTTGTAGATTCTGTTACAGCTTTGTAATGTTTATATAAACCATCTTGTGTCGGTCTGTTGTAATAGGGTGTGACCACTAAGCAGCCCTTAGCGCCAGCTTTTTCTGCGTTTTGTGTTAGCTTGATCGTAGTTTCGGTGGAATTGGTTCCTGTGCCTGCTATAACCGGAATGCGGTCATTAGCCTGTTTAACTGCATAAGCAATAAGGTCAGCTTGTTCATCATAATGGAGAGTGGCTGATTCGCCGGTTGTTCCCGCAATGACTAACGCGTCGGTTTTTGATCGGATGTGCCATTCAATGAGCTCTTTTAATGATTCTTTATCAACACTACCGTCGCTATGCATTGGGGTAATAAGGGCAACCATGCTGCCTTGAAACATGATTATTTCTCCAAGTTGAGTTAACCCATAATATAAGCAGATGTGTAAAAAAGTCCATATAAACAAGGCTAAAAGGAATAGTCTAATATTTGACCATATCCGCTTAAGATTTTGTAAAGTTAATGCTTTCGACCTACAGCAGGCTGGGCTATAATTCAGCCCTGAAAAATTATAGGTAAATTATGACTACCCGTTCCAAATATTTATGGCTGGCTTCATTATTCTTATTGTTCACTATGTTGGGTGGACGCGAGCTATGGACACAAGAGCACCGCTGGGCTGATATTGTGAGCGGCATGTTCTTCCGCCATGATTTTCTGCATCCTTATTTAGGCTCTAACGATTACTATGATAAACCGCTGTTATCTTACTGGCTCATTGCTATCGTTGCTGCTGTAACACAAGAGCTTACCACGTGGACTTTGCGTTTCCCTTCTGCATTAGCGGGTATGTTAGCCATTTGGTCTATTTACCGATTAGGTAGTCGCTTAAAAGATAAATCTTTTGGCCTATTATGTGGTTGGATGTTGTTAACTACATTTTATTTTGTGTTTTGGGCGCGGGTCAGTAGCGCTGATATGATGAATTTAGCCGGCTCGCTTTTTGCAGTGGCTTGGTATTTTGATAAGCGTGACCAAAATAGCATTTTCAATTATTCCGTTTTCTTTTTGATACTAGCTGTGACTTCGCTGTGTAAAGGGTTGGGTGGAGCAGTGGTCGCTGTCCTGGCTATTATTCCTGATATGTTGCATGGTCGCCGCTGGAAAAAACATTTAAGCTGGCGTTTATTGCCTAGTTTTATTCCTGCAATAGTGGTTTATGTTTTGCCTTTCTGGATGTCCTCACATTTTGGTGGTGATAGTTATGGTCAAAACGGTTTATATTTAGTTTATCGCGAAAATATTTTGCGTTACTTCCAGCCTTTCGACCACAAAGATCCCATTTATACTTATTTTATCTTCTTGCCCGTTTATTTATTGCCGTGGACTTTTTTCTTTATTCCAGCATTGATCAGTCTTAAGAAGCGCTGGGCTTCTCTTTCCTGGAACTCCAGATGGATGGTTTGGGCTTTATTTTTATTATTTACGTTTTTCACTTTAAGTGGTTCACGCCGTAGCTACTATGTCTTGCCACTAGTACCATTTGGAATACTGCTGACAGCTGATTGGCTATCTTCAAGAAATTGGCCGCGGCGTTTTATTTCGATTTTCTTCGTTTTGTTGTTTAGTTTTTTTGGAATATTGCAGCCACTCTATTATGCAGGAGGTGGTCAACGGGGTTTTGTTGAGAAACTGCAAGGGCAAGTGGCTCAATTGCAATCGCCACAACCTTGGCGCTATGTGTTATTAGATCCTGAAAGTAAAGTAGCTTTTTATATGCATTTGCCACCACAAGTTGAATATTTAGGCATCGCGGGTGATCGTGAAGCGCAAAGCGCCGACACCTTATTAAAGATGTGGCCAATTTTGAAAGATAAACCTAGAGATGTCATTTTCATTACTCGTAAGCAGTATGCACCAGTTTTAAGCCAACTTCTTCCTAATTATTGGCAGATTGAAACGCCAGCAACTTGGGGTGAGCGATTGTTGCATAGGTCAGAACCTAATGCTTCGGTAGCTTTTATTCCGGGTTAGGTTGTTTTCTGGCTGTACAATCTAATTCATTGTTCCCATCATTTTTCAGTATTTTTGATCCAAATTTGGACTGTATAATAATCGCCGCTACCATTTTTTTTTAATCTAGCTTAAGATGAGAAATCTCCAGACATTACCGAAATAAAGGGATACTTATGACAGAAAACCTATTGCAAAAACTAGAAGAAAAAACAATGACCATTTTGGCCGAATTAGAAAAATTACGCGGCGAAGTAAAGAATTTAAAACAAGAAAATGCTAGTTTACGCACTGAGAAAGAAACCAGTTCACGTAAATTGAACGATTTAGTTTCTTTGTTAGAATCTTCTGCAGCAGAATCAACCGAGCAAGCTTCTTTCTTACAAGAAGCAGTAGCTTAATACTAAGTGGCTCAGAGAGTGACTGATTAAAGTTGCTCTCTATTCTACTACGCAGCCGAAGCTGCCATCTTTCAATTGAATTTCTAATTTATCACCCATTTTAACTTCTTTAGCAGAGCGAATAACTTTGTGATCTTGCTGTCGAGCAGCAATTGCGTAGCCACGTGTCAACGTGTTTAATGGGCTAAGCCCGTTCAGCTGGGCTGCAGCATTAGATATCTGTAACTGCTTGTTATGCAAAGCATTCACCATTAAATTTTGAAATTCATCTTGATGCCTATGGAGTTGCTGGAATTGATGCCGAATTCGGTGTGCTGGGGTTAAACCTAATAATGTGGCGCTTAATGTTTTTAATCGAGCTTGATGATCTTGTAAAAATTTAGTTTGTAACCGAATTAAATTAACTTCGCAAAGATCAAGATTTTGAATTTTCTCAGTGAGCTTGCGCTGGGGGTGTTGCTGTT
>CAZXFO010000067.1:0-6031 GCA_964639745.1 uncultured Coxiellaceae bacterium
CTACAGGTCACCGTGACGCAATTTCGGATGCTGAGTTTATCTTAGGCGATATGGGCGATGAAAAGCTCTTGTCGGAAGTTTTTTCTAGCCGTTCCATTTTAGGTATTATGCATTTTGCCTCATTTATTGAGGTGGGCGAATCAGTGCGAAAACCAATTAAATATTATCAAAATAATGTAGCTAATACGGTAACCTTGCTGCGTTTAGCACTAAGCAATAATGTTAAAAATTTTATTTTTTCTTCTTCAGCAGCTGTTTATGGCGAGCCGCAGTACACTCCTATAGATGAAAGCCACCCATTAAATCCGGTTAACCCATACGGCAGAAGTAAATTGATGGTTGAGCAAATTCTTTCAGATCTCAACAAAAGCGATGGTCTGCGTTATAGCGCTTTACGTTATTTTAATGCAGCGGGGGCAGATCCTAAGGGGCGGGCTGCAGAAAGACATCCGCATGAGACACATCTCATACCTTTGATTTTGCAGGCTACATTACAAAAGCCAATTACTATTTATGGTTGTGATTATCCTACAAGCGATGGTACTTGCGTTCGTGATTATGTACATGTTGATGATATATGTGAGGCACACTTATTAGCATTAGAAGCATTACTGTCCGGCAAACAAAGCTGTGTTTACAATTTGGGAACCGGGCAAGGCTATTCAGTTCAACAGGTCATTGCTGCAGTGGAACAGGTCACAGGCCAAAATGTACCGGTACAAATTGGTTTAAGGAGAGACGGGGATCCTGCAGTTCTAGTTGCAAACCCACAGCGCGCTATGAGTGAACTTAATTGGTATCCGCAATATGAGCAACTCGAAACGATGATAGAACATGCGTTAAATGCAATAAATGCACATGATGCTGTCAGCTAGTTGATGTTAAATTTCAGTAATTAAGCTTTTTACTTGAGTTACTGCTGCTTGCCAGTTGAGCCTAGTCCTAAATTCATTAAACGAAGATAATGCCATCTCTTTATACCTTGTTTGATCACGCATTAAGCTTACGATGTAGTCACAATATTCTTGTGGGGTGGCGTCTAGCGAAAATGTCATGCCATTGATGTTATCTTTAACAATCGTTGATATGCCGCCTACGTAGGTAGTTAAGCAAGGTAGTCCGTAAGCATTAGCCTCGCAAAACACAATGCCATAAGCTTCACCTTGTGATGGTACAAATAAGAAATGAGATTCTTGCAACAATCGAGAAATTTTTGCTAAGCCTTCTGGAGTACGTTTGGAAATAAAACCTAAGCATTTAATATAGGAAGGTAGGGTTTCATGCTGAGGTGGAGTACAACCTACAATATTAAGTTCAACTGACTCGCCAGCTTCGTGTAAGGCTTGGGCCACTTTTAATACCAATGGTCCACCTTTTTGTTCCCAGCGCTTGCCTAAAAATAATAATTTAATAGTTTGTTGAGATCTTGTGCCAACCCAATTCTGCACATCTGCTAATTGGTGTGTGCATTGCATATTGGCACCAAAGGGGACAACTTTAACTTTATGCTTATGAATGCCATAAAGTTCAATAGCAGCCCTAGCAGCCCAATCTGAGGAGAAAATGGCCAAACGGGTTCTTGATAGGCAAGCTTGGGCGATTTGATTGCCCTGGCGTATGGTTTGAGCAGAGTGATTATTAAAAGCCGGATAGAAAGCCACTAAGCTGGCATAAACGGCATCTGTCCAAAGTATGATGGGTTGTTTACAGTCTAAGTATGCCACCGGATTCATTTGAGGGGCGATTACTATATCGCTGTTAAATTTTTGAAGTAAGCAGGCAGCCTGTTCAGAGTAATGTTGAGCCGCTGTTAAATTGAACCGGGGGCTTTCTCGTTGTCCATTTATCCATTTTTGCCATATTTGTTTAATTTTAAAACCTTTTGGGAGTTGGCGCTTTAAATTTCCAATGTAATCTACCTGATTGCCAGCTTGTTCAAAGGCTTGTGACATGTAAAACGGGGTTCCTGACCAATTGTGCACATCGTGAGCATCAAAAGTGGTTGCATAAGCGATTTTCATGATAGACCTGATATGTTAATATTTGCCGGTTTCAATTTCGATATTTCTACAGGGTTTATGCACGATGCGCAAGGTTACCAAAGCAGTTTTTCCCGTTGCAGGATTAGGCACTCGATTTTTGCCAGCAACTAAAGCTAATCCTAAAGAGATGTTGCCGGTGGTTGATAAGCCACTAATCCAATATGCGGTGGAAGAAGCGATTGCTTGCGGCATTACCGAATTAATTTTTGTTACCAGTAGTAGTAAGCGGGCTATTGAGGATCATTTTGATTCTAATTTTGAATTAGAAGCGAGCCTGCAGGAGCGCGGCAAACAAGATTTATTAAATATAGTCCGCGGCATTCTTCCAGAGGGTGTTTCCTGTGCTTACATTCGCCAGAAGTCACCGCGCGGATTAGGTCACGCTGTATTATGCGCTAAGCAACTCATTGGCGATGAGCCTTTTGCAGTTTTATTGGCTGATGATTTAATTGATGGCCAAAATAAGTCTTGCTTGGCACAGATGCTAGATGTTTTTCAGGAAACCAATCATAGTGTGATTGGAGTAGAAAAAATTCCACAACAAGAAACTAAACGCTATGGCGTCGTTGCTGTGTCAAATGATAAGCCTATTACCCAAATCCATGGCATAGTCGAAAAACCAGAACCAGAAAATGCACCTTCAAATTTAGGTGTAGTAGGTCGTTATATTTTGACACCAAGAATTTTGACCTTGCTTGAGACCACTCCACAAGGCTCAGGTGGAGAAATTCAATTAACCGATGGTATAGCGAGGTTAATGCAAGAAGAGCCTGCGTATGCTTGTCGTTTTGAGGGTAAGCGATACGATTGCGGTAGCAAAATTGGCTATCTGCAAGCCACCATAGCTTATGCACTGAAACATCCTGAGTTGGCAACAGAATTTAGAGAATGCTTAGCAAACTATACACAGTGAAAATCAATATGAATACGCTTTGGGCTCGATCAAAATTAAAATTGCAATACACTTCTGGCGTCTATTATTTTGCTGCTATTGCTAGCTTTATACTTTCATTTTGGATGGCTTGCCGCGAATATGTCATAAATCCTGATGCCATTTGCTATGTGCAAAGTGCAGCAGTGATTGGTGATGGTGGTTTACGTAAAGCAATGAATTTATGCTCCCAAGCTCAGTGGCCACTATATTCTGTTTTAATTTATTTTTTTTCAGTGATTACCCATTTACAGTTAACCTATTCTGCTTATTTTTTAGATGCAGTATTTTCTGCGGTATCAGTGGTATTGTTTATGCGGATTATCCAAGAGCTTGGTGGTAAGGGTAGAGTTCTATGGCTGGCAGCCGCTATTATTCTTTTGTCTCACCAATTTAACAGCGTTCGACAATATATTATCCGCGATCATGGTTTTTGGGCATTCTATCTAGCTTCTATTTTTCTATTATTGCGCTTTTTTACTACCCAGCGTTGGTATTATGCGCTTGGTTGGTCCATGAGTTTGTTATTTGCGACATTATTTCGGATTGAAGGAATTGTATTTTTAATTTTCCTGCCTTGGATTATTTGGTTTTATTCTGAATTAAGCAAGTGGCAAAGAATTAAAGGATTTATTCAGCTTAATTTTATTGCTTTTAGTATTGGATTATTAGTGTTTGGTTGGTTGATTTTTCACCCAGAAATTAGCTTAGCAAGTTTAGGTCGCATGCAAGATTTTGTATTCCAGTTATTTCACGCAGGCGGCATGGTGTGGTGGCGTTTCCAAACGAGTGTGCAAGGTGTGGCACAAACTGTATTAACACCAGACTCGAAGGGTGAGGCTACCTTAGTTTTCATGTTAGCCTTGATGGCGTGGTATGGGCTTAAAGTAATAGCCAATCTATCTATTGGTTATAGCGTTTTAACTGCTTATGGCATGATTAAAAAAGTCCTGCCATTCAAAGGTGCGGCAAGGCCAGTTTTGTGGGGATATTTATTAACTAATTTAGTCATCACGTGCTTATTTTTAGCGGAGCATTTGTTTTTATCAAAGCGCTATTTAATCGCATTTTCCTTAGTTTTAATGTTGTGGGTGCCGTTTGCATTAGAAGCAATACTTGTTTCATGGAAGACAAAGAAAATATCAAGTTGGGCTGTTTCCCTTATGTTGGCCACGATCATTGTTTCAGCGATAGGCGGTATTTTTGATTTTGGTTATTCAAAAGCTTATATGCGTGATGCAGGTAATTGGCTTTCAGAAAACGTTCCAGTAAATGCAGAGCTTTACAGTAATGATTATCAAGTTATGTATTACTCTAAACATTTTGGTAATGATATTTTTTCTAAGGTTAAAGAGTACCAAGAGGGAGATATTATCAATAAAGGAAAATGGCGCGATTTTGATTATCTCGCTATACGATTGAGCAAAAAAGAGGTAGCTAGAATAAATACCCAAATAAAAGATCAGCCAGTGCAAGTGTTTGCGAATAAGCGTGGTGATCAAGTCAGAATTTATAAAGTTGAAGAATAGGCTTTTCTAGCCATAACATGGGAATACTAAAATGAATATAGGTGTTATAGGTGCGGGTTATGTTGGTTTAGTAACAGGAGCTTGCTTTGCTGATCTAGGCAATAATGTTACTTGTATTGATATCAATCAAGAAAAAATTGCTAAATTAAGGCAAGGCATCTTGCCGATTTATGAACCGGGATTAGAGGCTATAGTAACAGCCAATTGCGCAGCCGGCAGGCTAAATTTCGCTAGCTCATTGCAAGAGCTGCAGCACGAGCCACAGGTTATTTTTATCGCAGTTGGTACGCCAAGTGACGAAGATGGTTTTGCTGATTTACAATTTGTGCTAAGCGCAGCTAAAAATATTGGGCAATATATTAATCAATACTGTGTTATCGTTGATAAATCCACAGTGCCTGTTGGGATGGCCAATCAAGTTGAATTGGTGATACAAGAAGAGCTCAAAAAGCGCAATATTATTGTTCCATTTGATGTAGTAAGTAACCCTGAATTTTTGCGAGAAGGGGCTGCTATTGATGATTTCATGCGGCCAGACCGAGTTATTATCGGTTGTGCTACACAAAGATCTAAACAAATAATGTCAGATTTATATCTGCCGCTTATGCCCAACCCTGAAAGAATTTATTTCATGAATATCAAAGATGCCGAAATGACTAAATACGTTGCTAACGCTATGCTAGCTACCCGCATCTCTTTTATGAATGAAATGGCAACGCTTTGCGAAAAGCTAGGTGTTGATGTTGAAAATGTTCGTATTGGTGTCGGTGCAGATTCACGTATAGGTGGTGCATTCTTGCATCCTGGTTGCGGGTATGGTGGTTCATGCTTCCCTAAAGATGTTAAAGCGCTCATCAAGATGGCTGAAAAACACTACATAGAGCCTTTAATTTTACATGCTGTTGAAAAGCGTAATGCGCTGCAAAAAGAAGTGTTATTCGAAAAAGTCGCGGCTCTTTTTGGTGATAATCTTTCAAATTTGAAAGTGGGCTTGTGGGGTCTCTCGTTTAAGCCAGATACTGATGACATGCGCGAAGCTTCTTCTTTAGTTTTGCTTGAGCGATTAATTAAAAGCGGTGTGCAAGTACAAGCCTATGATCCGGTGGCTATGCCCGTGGCCCAGAAAATGTTACCTGAAGAGTGGCTTGCATCAGGCCAGCTTAAATTAACTGAAAATCAGTATGATGCTGTTCAGGGTGTAGATGCCTTAGTTCTGGTGACCGAATGGAAGTCTTTCCGTTATCCTAACCTAGAGTTAATGAAACAAACCATGCGTGGTTTAGTCATCATCGATGGCCGTAACCAATATGATATTAAGCATATTCAAGACGCAGGTTTTGAATATTACGGTATAGGTCGAGGTGGTTATTTAGCGCCACAAGAAGAAGAGCAAGGCCAGGTAGTTTAGTATCCCAGTCTGCTTTGAGATGTTATTCCAGCGGAATCTTGTTCCTAGCGGTAAATCAAATTCCCGGATAATCCACAGCTCTATCGTTGATTATCCAGATATATCTAGATTTGATTTGTTT
>CAZXFO010000068.1:0-8876 GCA_964639745.1 uncultured Coxiellaceae bacterium
TATTTATTTTCCCTTTTTAATAGCGCTAGCAAGGCCAGTACACCGCCTTCGCCATCATTATCAGCACGCAAAATATAGCAAAGATACTTAATCGAAATAACCAGAATCAGCGACCAAAAAATGAGAGATAAAATACCAAGCACATTATCATGGGTAACAGGTAGTCCATGTAAAGATTCACGTATTGCATAAAGTGGACTTGTGCCTATATCGCCATAAACCACACCAAGGGCGGCAAGTGATAATGAGAAAACTCTTTTATTCTTTGATAACATCCTGTTTGTTTCAATCCTATAATGTTAAACAACGATAAACCTCTTAAAGTTTATATTATAACGGATCAATCGAAAACCTTATTATGGTTTATTAAGGCTCAAATTGAGGCGCTTGTCGATGAAATTCTCGCTATAGCCGATGATGGAGAAATTGATCATACGATGAAATTCTCGCTATAGCCGATGATGGAGAAATTGATCATACGATGAAGGTAAGCTTGTAGTAGATCATGAGCATATCCAAAGGGCAAAACTGAGAATAGATACACGCAAATGGCTAGCTCAAAGCTTGTACCTAAAGTGTATGGTGATCAGGTTAAAGCTGAATCAAATACTATAGATGATGCAGATTTGTTAAAGCCAAGCCAACCTAATCGGACTGGCAAATTCAAGAAACCCATTAATTTCAGCATGTTGCCAAGCTTAAAAGGGGGCATATTTTTCGAATTTGTGCATTAAATGTAATGGCAATATAATGTATCTTACTTACTATTTAAAGGTTAATACCTATGATGACAGGGCGGCGAGTGGGAATCATTGATCTAGCCTATCAAGGCCAAATAAATGACGTTAAAGCCTTAATAGAAGCTGGTTGCGATGTAAGAAAAAAGCTATGTAGGCGGTTGCGCAGTTCTAGCTGCAGTCGAAAGAAATGACTTACCCATGTTAGAAGTTCTAATTGGTGCTGGTGCAGAAGTGGATGTGAAAGACCCTTTGGGCCGCTCCGCACTCTCGAGAGCACAAAAAAGAGGGTTTAGTAAAATAGCTGAATTGTTAGAAGCAACTCTGGCTTTAAAAAAAACGGCTGAAAGTCCAACCTTTTTTAAAGCGAGTAAGACAAAAGAACCTGAAGAATGTAAACAGCATACTCCGCCGAAATCACCCAGGCCTGGTGCGAGTGAAAGCCAATAATAATATCTTCTATGCACCCAGCTTTAACTCTACACCTTGTGAAAATATTTCACTTGCTGAAGAGGTAATCTGGTCTAATGGTTCTTGCTCTGGTTTTCTCTTAAAGAAATTTGCTAACCCATAACCAGTCACTGCTCCAGTCACGGTGCCAATCGAAGCGCCGACAATAGCTCCTGTAATGCCGCCAGCAACAGCAGTAAATGCAGCGCCTGGACCAGATGGTGCTCCGAGCATTAATCCAGCAAAAAAGCCAACGATTGCGCCTATTAATGTTGAAAGAATTTTTTTCCAAACAGTATCACTTTTAATATGTTTAAATTTATTAGTGGTATTTTTGAAAGCATTAACATCGCCAGTTATAACTAATTCCCTCGTTGCATTTTCAAGTGATGCAGCATCTTTTTCCCCAAGTTTATTTGACTTAACATCTTGTGCTGTTTTTAACTTTAAACTTTGTAATGCTTCAATTAATGTTTTTTTATTACTTTCATATTTAGTTCGATCATTATCGCCTGGCATTAAGTTATTAACTGTTAAAATTTCTGTTTTATTAATTATCTCAATTGCTTCATCAAATAATTCTCCTGGTTGTACCATGAGGCCTAGCTTATCCTCAGCAACTTTTTGCATTCGATTGAATCTGGCTTGCTCTATTCTGCGTTGAAGTGGATCTGAGATAGAGTTAATTAAGTCTTGCTGAGTAAGGCTATTGGAATTGTCATGATTTTCATTAGAATTATTTTTTTGGGCTGTTTGGCTGAACACTTTGATGATCTCCAGTGAGTTTCGGGCTAAATTTTATCAAACAAAGATTAAGGAATCCTTAAATTTCGATGCAAGATTTGTTGGGCACCTTAGCTGATTATCTCTTTGCTGTATGGTGTTTATTATTTTCATTCTGTACGTGACGCATCAAGATTTGCCTGACGTAGGGCTGGTAGCCAAGTCCATCACGGAAGGCTAGGTTTTTTAGCTCAGTGAGTAAGCTTTTAGGTAATCGAATTGAGATGCTTTGTAGGCCTAGATTATTATCGAGTTTTTTTTCACGTTCAGGTGAAGCGCGACGAACGTGTTTTTCTGAGGCGCCCAGGCTTCTAGCTTCCCAAGCGTTATTGTTCTTGCTTTTAAGCGTATTTTTCATAAATTTCTACCTCTAAATCATTGGGTTCATATGCGCTCTTAATTTGGTATTGACCATTGCTAAGCTCAATGAAAACTATTTTAAGTGATCGACCATAATTGGTTTCTGCAATAAACCAAAGAGTAGGTGGGCATGTTTTATTGTGTTCGCGGGTATCTTCCAAGAGCCCTTTGGTTCTATTCAAAAAACATTCTTCTATTTCCGACGTTAAAACATTGTGTTTAATTCTAAGTTTTAGAATAGTTTCATGGCTTAACTTCAAATTCATATAAATGACCTTCTTATTATATATGTTGTATATACAAAAGCAATACATTGAGGTAAAAAATGCAGAGTTTGGTGTGGTAATTTAGAAGAAAAGGTGAAGGGTGTTTTTTAATTTTTGGGCCCACTAGGACTTGAACCTAGGACCAAGGGATTATGAGATTTGTAGGCTAAAATTAGATTTAATTAACTGCTTAATTAATATTAACTTTTTAGACTGGCGATCATTGCAATTGTCACGATAAAGAACTGTAAAGCTTATGAGGCTCACGAGAAATTCACGAATAAATTTAGCGCTAATTACCATACATAATAGGAATAAATTAAGGAGATTAATTTTATATGCTTTATCATGTTATTAGTACGTGTGCCTTGTATTGAAGAGAGAAATATTTAAATAAGAATGTTCTAAATTATGTTAGAAAGTTTTAGTTTTCAAGACTGCAAGTCCTAAGCTTTGTATCTATATAGCAATAAAATACAAGCCTTCATAAAAATATCAATAGAAATAAAGTCGACTAAAAGTTATTGGATCATTTCTACAATCGGCCTAGAAATTCGTTTAGGTAAGCATCACTAAGCTCAGTTAATTAGCTCAATGCACTAGTGAGTATAAGCATGGGATTGAGGATTCGGTTAAATTGCTTCACTTAACGGTACTAATCGGGTATGCAAGTCTCTAATTTTAATGCTAGCATTGATAAAGATAGCATTGTAATCAGTGAATCTTTGTAAATAATTAAAAGCGCTTGGCATTGATCCTGGATAAATAACAACTTTATAATTTTCAGCATGCATAACCATAAATCCAGTTAGCATTTCTAAAAGGTCATGACATGATTTTTCTTGGAATAGCTTTTTATCAATAACGACTTCTGGATCGAAATATTCATTCAATCGTCCAACATCGGATTGTATAACTAAGCGTAAGTGCTCGCTGTTCTCATACTCCTGTTCCAGTTTTTCTTTAAAAAGATGGTAGTGAGAATTTTTCCAAATAAAATCTTCCCAAAAAGCTACGTCACAACCTTCAAAATATTCTCTAAAACGTTCAAATAAATGTAGAGCATCTATTTTAGCTTGGGCTAGGGCTTTTTCATAGGAGCTATGTTTAATGCTGAGGGCATGGAGATGTGCGCCCTCTGAGAGTAAGATTAAGATCTTACTTCTAGAGTATGATTTGACTGTTTCTACCAGAGACTTAATTTTTAGATCTCCGTTAATGCCGGCATATATTCTTGAATGAATGCTGAAAGGAAGTACTACGTGAGATTCACTGTTTTCCCAATGTTTAGGCTTAACAAAAACTTCGACAAGTTTTTTAACAAGGTTATTATTTTCAGTTAATTCATATATCCATTTGCGATTGCTGTTATTTGGTATGCTTTTAAACATATCATGCTCCCGGAGTTGTTTAAGAGGGTATGTACCTCAAAATACATTCATATGTATTAAGCTAATCACAGCGATATAAATAAACCTTGTAAGATAGTTTCATTTGCCATAAAATTTTTACCATCTTAATACGTGATCCCATGAATGTTCAAGATGAAGAGGGATAATATGGAAATTATTCAAGCTAAAAGCTCTTATCTTCAACCCGCATGCAATTATCCTTTAGTCAGATCTTATATTCATGGACAAGCTTTGCTGTTTAATTCAGATGGAGATTTTGCCAAAGCGCTCGCAGATGGTTTCTTTTTGCTAGAAATTCCCAAATCCATTAATTTATCTGCAGGACTAAATTTGGCCCACAATTTTTATAAAGAAAAGGCTGGCAATGGCGACGATTCATATAAAGGTTTTAAAAGCCATTCAATTTACTTTGACCGTGAGCATTTTCAGACCGAACATATTTTAGCAGACCAGACAGCTAGAGCAGCTCTTTTTCCAGCTGATGCTAATGAATTAGCTAATGAAATGAACAAAATCGCAATACTTATTCTCAGAAATGTATTACAAAGGATAGGCATTCCAGAACAAGATTGGGATGTCATTACGGGGGGATGTTTAGAGAACAAAGGAACTCATTGGTTTGCTTGTAGTCATTATAGGCCAGAAGTTAATAAACAAGGGTGCCCGACACATCAAGATACAGGCTTTGTTACCGTGCTCTATATAGATCAGCCTGGATTGGAAGCTATGATTGACCAGCGATGGGAAAAAATAGACCCTGTTCCGAGCTATTTTGTTATTAATTTTGGCCGCTCATTTGAAATATTAACCGAGAAAATGTTGCAACCTGTTAAGAGCATTTCGCATCGAGTAGTAAAAACAGAAATGATTCCAGGCCAGCAAGATAGGATTTCCTTTGCAGCTTTTACAAATATGCCAAACCATTTGTCGTTATATCAATATGATGGACAGATGAGGCTTCAGGTATACCAATCTGTAGAAGAGTTTTTAACTGAATTCAATAAGATCACTTGGGACGATAAATATGCCAATTTTGGTTTGACTTCATAACTCGCATGTGAATATTAGGGTAAAGATATGGATGTTAATAATGGAATATATGAGCTACAAAAAGCTTGTGTCGAAGGTGCCAGGCTTCTTTTCGATAAATCTTACGGTTTTGATCAAGCATTGAATGATGGATTTTTTTTAGTTCAAATTCCTGAAGAGATCAACTTAAAAGCTGCTGACTCATTCGCGAAAAATTTCTACAAAGATAAAACTGATTGTGGTGATCCAGATAATAAATATAGAGGATATAAGGCGATTGGCCCTGAGAATTTTGGAGACCCGCTGCTTGGGTTTCATCGACGCAAATATCAAATTGAGCAATTTTTATTAGAGCGAAGGTTTTGGGCTAAATATTATCCTCAAGAATTGGTTACCGTAGGTGAAGCTTTATGTAACTTTTCCGCTATTATTGTTCGTAATGTTCTGGATAAGGTAAAGATTCCCCAAGATTTTTGGGAGAAAGCGTCTGGTGGTTGTACACATGCCAAGGGGTCCTATCATTTTACTTTTAATCATTTTAGACCAGAGATGGAAACTTTAGGTTTACAAGAGCATCAAGATGATGGCTTTATTACCATTCTGCGCTCTACTGAACCAGGTTTAGAGATAATAAAAGATGGGAAGTGGATTAAGTTAGGTGCTGAACCAAATTATTTTAAGATAAATTTTGGGCTGGCTATGCAGATCTTAACCGAGAAAGCTGAAATTCCAGTTTCTGCTGTGATGCATAAAGTGGTGCAGCAGGTTAAAAAAACAACCGGACAAGATCGATGGAGCTGGGGTCATTTTTCATCTTGTCGTTTTGATATGGAATACGATAGCGGGATCTATGCTTTCAATAAAGATTCTGGATTTAAATTTTACCTGAATGCTAGAGATCATATTAACAGAAATGACAGCGATATTTATAAATAGCTAATACTAATAAGGGGAAAATTATTATGACACATTGTAATCTAACCTTAAACAACACCGTACGCTTTCCTAAGGCTACTTTGATCGATGGTAGTTTAAAATTTAATAGCGACAATGATTACGATTTTGCTTTATCCCAAGGGGTATTTTTTTTAAAAATACCTGAGTCGCTTGATGTAAAGCCAGGAATTAAGTTCAGTGAAAATTTTTATAAAAAGAAAAATAACAGCTCGGATGATGGATATAAGGGCTTCAAAAACCTAGCTTATGATGACTCCATCTTGGGCTATTCCGATCGCCATGATCAAGTTGAGCAAATTCAGCTTGAATTAGGCTTATGGAACAAATATTTTGAAAAAGACTTAGCTGAATTATTAGGCGCTATGAACAAGCTAAGTCTGCAGATTGTTGAAAACATTTTTGCTAGATCCGGTATAGACTCAAAATATTGGGATGTTATTACAGGCGGAGCTTCTAAAAGTACAGCTTTACAATACTGTATTTTTAACCATTACCGCACTTCTATTGAAAACGTTGGAATCACTAAGCATAAGGATAGCGGCTTCATAACTGTCCTATATAGCCCTGAACCCGGCCTTGAGGCCTATTCAGAAGGTCAATGGGTTCCTATTGACCCAGAGCCAGGTTATTTCACTATCAATTTAGGTCATTCGTTCGAAGTATTAACGTCTAAGCTTGATAGGCCAGTAGTTGCAGTAGATCATCGTGTTAAGCAAATCATTAAGCCAGCGGGTCAGCCTGACCGCTTTTCATTTGGCACTTATATAGGCCCGCGCTTTGATATGAATTTATTCCAATATCAAGATAATAACTTAGTGTTTTATCAAACTTTCCTAGAATTTCAGCAAATTAAGGCTAGAGAAATGGGCTATGAATTTCATCCTAAAGTCAAAGTGAGCTAGCATATTTAACTTAGGGAAGTAACTAAAATGTCGGGACTGACAGAAACATTATTAATGGATTCATCAGTAGAGGGATTCAGTTTGCAACGTTCCTCCATGACCAATGACAACGTTTTGGTATTTGACAGTCCTAATGGTTTTAATAAAGCTTTATCTCAAGGCTTTTTTCTCGTCAAAGTGCCTGAAGGAATTAATTTAGAATCAGGTGATTGTTTCGCAGAAAACTTCTACAAGGAAAAAGACAATAATTCTCAATTCTTGGACCGATACAAAGGTTTTAAGATTTACACTCCGGATAAATTTAACACTCCACATGAAGGCTACTACTTACGTGATGTTGATCAAGTAGAGCAATTCTTCTTGGAGCAGCGCTATTGGGGCAAAATCTATCCCAGCGAATTAGTGCATTTGGCTGAGCAACTCAATGAACTGGCCTTTGCTATTCTAGTTAACGTGCTTAGTTATCTCTCAATCCCTGAAAAATACTGGGGACAAGCCACTGGAGAATATCTAAATAACAATGGCACGGTACATTTAACCTTTAATCATTTTAGAGGAGAAAAAGAAGCCTCCAGAGGTTTAAACGTCCATAAAGACTCAGGCTGGGTGACTATACTCCGCTCTATTGAGCCGGGTTTAGAGGCATTTATTGATAATCAGTGGAGAAAAATTAAGCCTGAAGATGGTTATTTTATTGTAAATTTTGGCTGTGCAATGGAAATCTTAACTGCAAATTTGGAAAAGCCGGTAAGCGCTGTAATTCATCGGGTTGTAAAGCAAGCCTATAACCCCCTGAAGCCTGACAGGTTTTCCTATGCTTTGTTTACAGATAATAGCTTAGATGAAACTGTCTGTGCAGGGTTATATTCCTATGACCGGAAAGATAATCTTACATTGAAGATGAACTTTCGTAGGTTTTTAGATGAAATTTTAGCGGCAACTTATACTGAAGATACTGTAGGACTATATTAATGCAATCAACAGAATGCTCTTTGCAAGTACCCTTTCCAGGAACTATATCCCACTTTGGGATAATTTCAGATGAACATTTTCATAAAGAGACAATTGTAAAAGGAAAGCAAGCTACCCATTTTTTTGATGAGATTGGCCTTAAGGATTTTGCGCTTAAGCATGGTGGCATATGTACATTCAGCATTAATAATAAAGTTGCCATTTATCAAATAACCAATACCCCCTTAGTAAATGATGAATATCTCTCACCTTCGACTGGACCTAATAAGAAACTTTTTGGCAATTTTATGGGAACATTGTCATCTGTAGATCTTGATCGAGGCAAAAAAAGATTACCTTTGATCAAAAGACTTGCTAGCCCTTTATCAATTAACGAATTAGTTCCTTCAATCCAATCTAGTATTAAAGAGGCGATCAAGCACCTGTATCAAGGGGATATGGTATTGGAGGATTTTTGCATCGAGATCATCTCATATATTGATAGTATTTTGCCTAATGTGCTCGACCTCAGGATCAAACCTTTATCAGAGTATCTAAGATCTCCTACTTATCGTGAAGTAATGCGAAATTTTTTTGAATTAGCATCAAATGTAATAAGTAAGCTCGATCAAGGATCTCTTGAGCTTACAAAATCTATTGTTCCCTTTGTTAAAGATCTTTTAATCGAAAATATTAAGTCTATTGAAAGCTCGAGCGATAGCAATTTAATTAGGCAGTATTTCAAGCTTGAGAACAAGCCATTTAATCTAGAAGCTATTAATTCCTTGGATGATGATTTCTTCAAGGAATTAGGAACAATTATCGTTGCCATCTACGATACTACTTCTCTTAGCTTGTATTGGTTAATTTGCTATATAGAGAACCATAAAGTAATTAAACAAAAAATAATTGAAGAAGCTACTCGTCCATTTGATCTTCAAAAGCTGTCTTATATCGAACTAGCTATAATAGAGGCCATAAGACTAGCTGGCAATAATCCGACAGCACTCTGGCGTGAAGTGATCCAGC
>CAZXFO010000069.1:0-3900 GCA_964639745.1 uncultured Coxiellaceae bacterium
AGCTTCTAGTATTTTCTTTAAAACTCTGCCTGCTTCCTCGGCGTGAATAGTTGGAGGCAGGCGCATTGAAAGTTTGAAAGCTATTTTAGGCAAAGTGACGTTACCCGCGCTTTTAATGTCGGGTATTCCTTCGGCACCTATTAGCGAAAGTGCAGGCTTCCACGTTTGATTTAACAGTAATACAAAAGGGTTGGTGGTGACTGGCTGCGTATTTTCAATAAATGGTAAGCTCTTGAAAACTTGCTCTCCCAGAATATCAGCTGCTTGTTGGGTTTGCTGTAATCTTTGTTGCGGGATGGTGACGTGTAGTTCTTGCAATAAAATTTCACCAGTTGCTTCGTTTTCAATGCGGTTGAGAAGTTGCCTTAATATTTGAAAGCAAGATGGCACAATGCCGCTGCCGATACCAGAATGTATGCCTTGTGTTAAAACTTCAACATGAAGAGTGCCACTGACTAAACCCCTTAATGAAGTTGTCACCCATAACTGATCATAGTTCTGGCAACCAGAGTCTAAGCAGATGACTAAGCTAGGCTTGCCAATTCGATCTTGTAAGGTTTCCACATAATAGGGTAAATCAGGGCTGCCGCTTTCTTCACTGGCTTCAATTAAGATAATACAGCGCGGATGAGTAATTTGTTGTTGGCGTAAAGCCAGTATCGCAGCGAGTGCTGCAAATGCAGCATAACCGTCATCTGCTCCGCCACGACCGTAAAGTTTTCCATTTTTTAAAACAGGCTGCCATGGTTGTAAATCAGGATCCCATCCTACCATTTCTGGTTGTTTATCTAAGTGGCCATAAAGCAATACGGTGTCATTAGAATGTCCCGGTATTTCCATGAAGATCACAGGGGTACGCCCAGGAAGCTGGATGACTTCTAAGTTTAAGTCTACAGGGCCGTGTTTTTTACACCAATTAGCAACAAGCTCTACGGCTCGCTTCATGTGGCCGTTTTGTTCCCAGTGAGGGTCGAAATGGGGCGATTTGTTGGGAATGCGAATATATTCCATAAGCGTAGGAGTAATGGCGTCATCCCAAAACTTTTCTATAAAAATTTTAGTCTTTTCTGCATTCATACCGCTTCCTTTCGTTGATGCTTCACCGCTTGGGCGAGTTGTTCTAGTAATTTTTCTGTTTCGGGCCATGAAAGACAAGGATCAGTAATGCTTTGGCCGTAAGTAAGCGAATCTGCTGAATTAATGTTTTGTTTGCCGCTTATTAAATAGCTTTCAAGCATTATTCCACAAATAGCATTCGTTTTTTTCTCATTGAGATATTTAATGATATCAGCCACGACATCAACCTGACGTTCGAATTGTTTACTACAGTTATCATGGCTGCAGTCAATGATTAAGCGTGAGGGAAGTTGTGAAGCTTGTAGCATGTTGTGAGTCTGATTAATTTCTTCTAAGGAATAATTAGGTCCTGTAAGAGATCCTCTCAGAATAACATGCGGGCAAGGATTACCTTTGGTTTGAATGATAGCAGGCTGGCCATCATGACTTAAGCCAAAATAGCGATGAGGTAGAGCTGCTGATTCAGCTGCATGTACAGCAATTTGAATATTGCCATCTATTGAATTTTTAAATCCAATCGGCATGGGCAAGCCAGAGGCAAGTTCCCGATGAGGTTGGCTGGCAGAAGTTCTTGCGCCTATCGCTCCCCACGCGATTAAGTCTTTTAAGTAGCAAGGCGTAACAATATCTAAAAATTCACAAGCAAGAGGTACTATCTTGCTTAGCTCAAGGAGTAATTTCCGCGTAAGGTAAATACCTTTTTCCATATCTTGGCTACCATCTAAGAAGGGGTCATAGATAAAGCCTTTCCAGCCTTTTTGGGTGCGCGGTTTTGAAAAATAGGTTCGCATAACAATGAAAAGTTCATTACGATAACGGTCAGCAGCTTGTTTGAGATATTTTGCATATTCCAATGCTGCTTTTTCATCATGTAAAGAGCAGGGGCCCGTTATAACTAAAAATTTAGAATCATGTCCTTGGATAATACGGTTTATTGTTTCACGAGACTGGTATACTTCTTTTTGAAGTGCTTCGTCTGCGGGTAAAATGTTCAAAATATCGCTAGGCTTTATTAAAGGGATTTCAGTGACATCATTGTTTTGATTTTCTTTATTATTCATGGAATTATATAGCTCAAAAGAGAGTCCTGAAAACTGTCATATACTTAGGGTAAGTGTTGTCAAAAATTAACATAACTCCTTATTTCAAGCAATTGGTGATCTATGAATAAAGACCGAATAAAGCATTTAGTAGGATATGGGTCAGGTTTAGGCGGTATTAATTTAACTTGTGGCGAGGCGCCTGCCGAATTAAAAAAATCAAGCTATATGGATGAACTCTTTCGGTTAGGGCTGTTTCAATGGGACGATGTTATACAGTCTAATCGAGAGCGCTTAGAAGAAAAAAGGGAAGGCGAGATTCAACGAATATGCCAAATGTTGGCAATAAAAACAGATGAGCTAACACGGCAGAAAGAGTTTTTTATTGTTGTTGGGGGTGACCATACTTCAGCTATTGGCACTTGGAGTGGTGCTTATACAGGTATCCAAGAGCAAGGACCGATGGGTTTGATTTGGGTAGATGCTCATATGGATAGTCATGTTCCAGAAACCTCAGAAACAGGGCGCATTCATGGTATGCCTTTAGCCTGTTTGCTTGGATATGGTAATCCTCAATTTACCGAAATTTTACTGCCGGCCCCTAAAGTAAAGCCACAACAGCTATGTTTGATTGGTATTAGGAGTTATGAATCTGGAGAGGCTGAGTTATTAAAACGTTTAAATGTTAGAGTTTTCTTTATGGATGAAGTTAAAAGGCGAGGGTTAAAAGCTGTATTTGCCGAAGCTAAAGAAATCGTAAGCGCAGGCACTGCTGGCTTTGGAGTGAGTGTGGATGTGGATAGTATTGATCCATTAGAGGCTCCTGGTGTTGATGTACCAGAAAAAGACGGTCTTAAATCATCAGAACTTATTGAAGAGCTTGCTATTATCTCGCAAGATCAGCGTTTAATTGGTGCCGAGGTTGTTGAGTTCAACCCTTGTCGAGATGTGAATAGGGCAACAGAAAAAATTGTAACGCAGTTGATCGCAGCACTGGGCGGAATTTCGGTTTGTGATTCTGCATTGTTTAGTATAAGAGCTCGATATGCTGAAAGATAAAATATTTTTACAAAATCTTCCTAATCAACCAGGCATCTACTTGATGTTGGGTCCTGAGCGAGAAGTTTTGTATGTAGGAAAGGCTCGCGATTTGAAAAAGCGCGTTGCGAGCTATTTTAGTAATAAAAATCAGGGTATCAAAACTGAAAATTTGCTGCGCGCCGCTCATTCTATTGAAACAACTTTGACAAATACTGAGCATGAAGCTTTATTGTTGGAATGCTTTTTAATAAAAAAACACCGCCCCCGTTATAATGTTTTATTGCGTGATGATAAAAGTTATCCCTATATTTTATTAACTGGTGATCATCCTTATCCTCGTATCACTTTTTATCGTGGTGCCAAAAAAAATAACGGGCTTTATTTTGGGCCATACCCAAGCGCAAGTGCAGTGCGTGAAACTATACACTTACTCCAAAAACTTTTTCATTTACGCGGTTGTGATGATACTTTTTTTGCTCATCGAACGCGTCCTTGTCTGCATTATCAAATCGGGCTTTGTTCAGGGTCATGTGCTGGTTTAATTTCTGCTGAAGAATATGCACAAAATGTTCATCACGCAGTTCTTTTTTTAAAAGGCAAAAGCCAATTAGTCATTCGTGAACTTGAAGAAAAAATGCAATCAGCTTCTAAGAATCTTAATTTTGAATTTGCAGCAAAAATACGTGACCAGATTTCTTATTTAGAAAGTATTCAAGAGCGACAATACGTAAGTACTGGGCAA
>CAZXFO010000070.1:0-6914 GCA_964639745.1 uncultured Coxiellaceae bacterium
TGAAACAAAGTACTTAATAAGGGGGCAGATAAGATTGCTAATACCACAGCAGCAGGAATACCTATCAGCAATACCATCCGCAAGGCCCAGTCTAGAGTTAAAGAAAAATTTTGCGGTGATTGCGAAGCATGGTGACGAGATAGATGCGGCAAAATCACGGTGGAAATAGCAACACCAAAAACACCGAGAGGAAACTCCATTAATCGGTCAGAATAATAAAGCCAAGACACACTGCCCACAACTAGTAAAGAAGCGAATAAAGTGTCTAACAGTAAATTGATTTGCGAAACTGACACACCAAAAAGAGCTGGTATCATTAATTTCAATACTCGCATTACCCCAGTATTTTTGAAATCAACTTGAGGACGAGGCATTAAGCGCATTCGTCGTAAAAACGGCCATTGAAATACCAGCTGAACAATACCCGCGATAAAAACACCCCAAGCTAAAGCTTTTATGGGAGTACTTAAATAAGGCGAAAGCCATAAAGCAGTACCAATCATACAAAGATTTAAAAATACAGGTGTAAAAGCTGCAACCCAATAACGGCTGTATGTATTTAAAATTGCCCCAGAAAAAGCAGTAAGTGAAATCAGCATTAAATAAGGAAAAGTAATGCGCAGCATACTCACCGCCAAATCAAATCGTTCTCCCTGAGCAGCAAAACCAGGAGCAAAAAGACGAATAATCCATGGCGCAAGAATTACTCCTAATATGCTAATAATTAAGAGCACCATACCTAAAGTACCTGCCATGGCGTTAATAAAACGCTGCACATCTTCATGGGATTTTTGTTTTTGATATTCAGATAAGACTGGCACAAAAGCTTGTGAAAATGAGCCTTCAGCAAAAAGACGGCGCATAAAATTAGGGATTTTGAAGGCAACCGAGAAGGCATCAAAAGCTGCACCAGCGCCAAACACCTGCGCAGTAATCATATCGCGTAAAAAACCAAAAATTCGGGAAATCATGGTCATGCCAACCACAACACCTGTCGATTTCATCAATGCTCTACTCATGAGTCTTTAGCCTTCGATATTTTTTATGAAAGACAACCTAATGCCCTGCAATACTAAATCAGAAATAATGACATCGAATATGTCTTCACCCTCAAATAAATAAGCAAAACCACCCGTGCCAACTACCATAGGTTTTACGTCGCCAAACTGCTCTTGCACAATCATTTTTAGGATCTCACGCATAGCACCTAAATGTCCGTAGTACAGTCCCGACTGAATATTGGTAATAGTAGTTTGACCGACTATCGATTCAGGTTTAACAATATTGACTGGCGGCAATTTAGCTGTATTTTCATTTAATGCTCTCATCGCAATATGAATACCTGGAATGATAATACCGCCCAAATAAGTGCGATCTTTGGAGATAACATCAAATGTGGTGGCTGTTCCCAAATCAATCACAATCAAATCCTTGCCTGGGAATTGGTGCATAGCTGCAATTCCATCAGCAATACGATCAGCACCCATTTCGTGAGTGTTTTTGTAAGTGATTTTGAGCCCAGTCTTGACGCCTGCTTTTAAAAAGAATGGCTCAACACCAAAATATTTAATCATCGAAGAGCGAAGTGGGTAATCAAGTGAAGGAACGACTGAGCATACTCCAATTTGCTTAATAGCAGTGGGATCAATATGGTTTTCTCGTAATATTGATTTAAAAAATACACCTAATTGATCAGAGGTACACTGTGCACCACTCGGATAGCGAAATTGAAGTAGTAATTTTTCTTGCTCAAAAACACCACCATATATATGGCTATTACCCACATCTAAGCATAAAATCATTTTAACCTACCATAAAATTATCAATTAGACGCACTTCACCCAAGTGCACAGCCGCAAAACGGCGACCATCGTATTCTTCAATATAATCAACTTTAAAACCATATTCTGTTAATTTATTTTTTACTTCTTCGCATGAATATTGAGACTCATGAAAGATTTCGGGAAAATAACGCGCCTGCTGATATTGTTCGGGCGTTAAGCGGTTATTTCTGGAACTATAGGGAAGCCCAAAATCATTGCGCACAGTGGGGCAGCCAATAATTTCTGTATTAATAAAAAATGATTTTACCATGCCCTTAACAAGAACAAGCTGCTGGTAATCTTTCTCGCCAAAATAAGCTCGCTTGGCTTTCATCAACATTAGCAATTTTAAAACCACCGTCAGCATGCCATTGAAATGTCCAGGACGAAAAGCACCTTCTAATTGTTCACTAAATTCACACTCACTAACTTGATAAGCATAGTTATCTGGGTAAATTTCTTTAAAAGATGGCACAAAAACATAATCAATTTTAGCTTTTTCAGCTAGCTCCAAGTCTTGTTCTAAAGTCTTTGGATAATGCACATAGTCGTTGGCATTATTGAATTGAGTAGGGTTAACAAAAATACTCAACACTGACGCTTTATTTTCGCGCTGGCTTTTTTCCAGCAAACTAAGATGTCCTACATGCAAATTACCCATAGTTGGCACAAAACCTAAATCATCGCTTAAGCTAGACCTTAGTTTTTGCCATTCATCAATGGTCTTAATTAAAATAGCCATTAGTAACAATGCTCCTTTTGATCAGGATAGACAATTTTCTTAACTTCATCATCAAATGCATTTAAAGCATTTCTGACAAGATCAAAGCCGTTTAAATAGGTTTTTAAGAATTTAGGCTTAAAGGATTGAGTGAGCCCCAATAGATCATGCAACACTAGAACTTGCCCCGATGTATGTGGGCCTGCGCCGATACCGATAGTGGGTATAGCTATATTTTCAGTAATTTCTTGAGCTAAATCACTAGGCACACATTCCAAAACTAATGAAAAACAACCTGCCTCAGTTAGAGCTTCTGCTTCACGCATTAATTTTTCTGCAGCTTCGGGAAGTTTACCTTGTACTTTAAACCCGCCTAAAGCATGAATAGATTGTGGAGTTAAACCAATATGGCCCATTACTGGAACTCCAGATTCAACAATATGCGATATAGTCTTTAAATTACCAGCAGCACCTTCTAATTTAACGGCGTGGGCACCTGCTTTCATAATTTTCTCTACAGCATCCATTGTCCGAGATAAACTTTTACGATATGAACAAAAAGGCATATCCCCCACTATAAATTTATAAGGAGCACCCTTTGCTACTGCCGCAATTTGTTGGCTAATAGATTCAACAGTTGCACCTAAAGTATTGGGATAGCCCTGCACAACCATGCTTCCCGAATCTCCTACTAAAATACAATCTACGTTTGTTTCAGCTAAAATAGAGGCAAAACAAAAATCATAGCAAGTCACCATGCTAATTTTGTCTCCATTATTTTTTCGTGCTTTGAAATCATTTATATTCATTTTGTTTTCCTCGTTTTACGTACACATCAACAAAAGCTTGATAAATAACTTTAAAATCATCTTCTGATAAAGCATCTAAGTGCGCTTGGATAGTATTCTTATCTCCGCGAATTAGAGGCCCTGTTAAGGAAGCATCGAAATGGTTAATCAAATTATGCTTTATTTGACTTAGATAAGGGTAAGCAATTTCAGCTGGAAGCTTAAAGCGCTCTTTTAATTCGCTAAAAAATTTGTCCCACAATAAGACGGTGAAATTACCACTGACTACACACATAGCATGATAATAAGATCGTAATTGATTTGCGATTCTGTATGAATGATTAGGCAATCCAGGTAACAGCTGATTAAAATCAGGAGCATTCTCTTCGAGAATATAAGGAATGATTTGGTAAGTTGCTAAATCATACGCTTCAGGAATAAAAGTCATTAAGGGATGAGCACTATAAACACCCTCAAGTAATAAATTACCTGAAAAATGAATTAAGATTTTATCCTTTAGAAAGCCATACTCAGCAATAAAGTTAGCAATGACATCGTCTTTAATGAGTAATAATACTCGTTCACTTTGTTGAGCCAAAAGATGTAATTCGCTAGATGTATTTTTCTTACGTGACCAAGTTAAATAGGATAGATGCAGCAAATCAAAATAGCGCTGCATATGAGTTGCCATTCGTCCGGAACCAATAATGAGGTAAGGTACCTGTCGCATAGGATCAAGTCCATCAATTAGAGATGGGTTTATAGCATTTTGCAGTTATTTTTGCAAAATACGCGATCAATTTATGGCCAAAATGTTGCCAGCTTAATATTTTTGATGATAAAATAGCCGCTCTTAAAATTTAATAACAAATAAAATCAAGCACATACAGGATGATGGTTATGAATTCCGCTAGAACAACGCCAAACTCGAGCCCTAACCGTAAGGAAAATCACGGTTCTGCATTAATGGCTATTTTCTTTGATTGGGACGGCGTGCTCTGCTCTATTCCAGAAGATAAAGAAGATAACACCGAGAGAAAGCTCATAGACCCTAATGAGTTAGTTAATATCATCAAGGCTAGCACTAAACATAAGATACCCCTACACATCATTACCGCTCGGCCTGATAGCGAGAAGCAGCTAATTGTTAATGAATTAGAGCTACTTAAAGAAAGCCATATGATTGAAGCTTTTCAAAAAGGGATTGGTGGTTTTCATCTTGAAGACATTTATTGCTTAGGCATCGAACAAAAATCAAAAAAGAAGAAAGGCGAAACTGTAGTAATCGGTACGCGTCAAACTAAGGCCAAAACCATCGAAGAAATTTTGGCGAATAACCACCCAGGCCTAGATAAAACTAAAACCCTCTTTATTGATGATGACGAGAAACATATTACTTTGGCACAAAGTGCTGGCTATCCCGTGATTCATGCTAAACAAAACACTAAGAGCTATTTAAAAGATGTTCTAGAGACTATTCAGAAAACAGTTGAATCTAAACATACAAAGCTCTATAGCCATCATAGCTTTTTCAATGAAGCTGAAACAACCCAGACTACTAGCAATAATTTAAGCCAAAAAATTAGCAAGCTTCATTTAGTCAAAACTTGATTAGTATCCCTTGGTCTTCGGTGATTTTAATGGCTCGGGGCTTTTATGCTCGCTATCCGTTTTTTTTCTCGAAAAATTGAGCAACTCGCTAACACGCATTTTAATTTCCGGCTTCAAGTGGCTATATTGATCATCATCAATTAAATGTTTTTTCTTGGTAGTCACAAAATTCTTTATTAGCTCAAGGCTCTCTTCGGTCGATTTTTTTACTGCTGCATTATCAGATATAAAATGCCTAAAAGAAGGTAAATCCATAGCTGCTTTAAATAACTGCTCTCTACGCGCCAATATTAAGCTTATCATTTGTTCAGCCCAGGTATCATGGGTTACGTAGCTTAATACAAACTGTCTATAAATAGAGGGAGGAATAACCAGCACACGCATAATAGCCTGGCTTAATTCATTTTGAAAATTTGGATCGGCTGTCAACCAATCAAACATTAGATTTTTCTTAACTTGATATCTTCCACCCGTGATTTGATCTAACCATTGATTAGCATTGTATTTCGCTACATAAGGAAGTCTTTGCAATTCCTCTGTGCTAATTTCAGAATTTTTTTGAAAACTTTTTTGATGTATTTGCGATAACATGTAATCGCCATCAATTTTTACCCCGTTGTTAGCATCTAGGTGTTGCAGCTTTAAGTCTGTCTCATTTAAAAATAATGCTAAAAGCACTGAGGTAGCTAGCCCGGGAATATATTGTTTTTTAGCGGATTGCTCCAAAGGCTTAAAATCTGTTTTCTTTTCGGAAATTACCCCCAGCTTCTCTCCATTCAAGAAAAACCGGGTCTTAAAAGTCTGTTGAGGGTTGAGTAATCGCAGCAACTCCTGGCCGACCACTTCGCAGCAAGCCACTATATCGTTCGGACTAGACTTGGCAAACCATACTTTATTATCTTTTTGGCTGACTTCCATTAAGTTTTCTTGATCGTATTTAGGCTCTGTTTTAGCTTCATAGGCCTTATTATTTGATTGAGCTTGAGATTTAGGGCTTGTACGTATTTGCTTAATAATTTTAACAGTAGAGGGGTCTACCGGGAGTAACTTATTGTTTTCACTATTATCTTTGTTCTCCTCCACCATTTTAGCGGCTTGTTTTGAGCTACTTTCTTTCGGCGTAAAGGAATTGCCGCTAAAAATACGGCTTCCCAGAATATTTTCTATAGACGCCAAAGGCTTACGCTGGTTATTCCTAGCGCCACTCATGGCAAATTACCTCTCATTTGTGTGTTTTATGATTATTTTTTATCTATAGATGGAGTATATACTATAAAAACATGTTTAATAAAATATTTATTAGAACTGAAATAGTCATTATTTTTACAGAAAGGTTCGAAATTTAATGTGAAAATTGACTGCTTGCCCCTAGGTACTAGGCCTATATGATAAGATTTGTAAGGCAGTAAAATTGATAGCTTGTCTAAACTCTGCTAATACTAGCCATAAATCATTAAGGAAAATGCAGCGATGTCAGCCTACCAAAAATTAAAAAAAATCTTTCAAGAACAAGCTCTATTCCATGATATTCACAACATCATGATGTGGGATGAAGCCGTTATGATGCCAGAAGGCGCTGGATCAGATCGTGCTAAAGCCATGGCTGCATTAAATTGTTTATTGCAGAAATTAATCGCAAATAAAAAGAATAAAAAGTTGTTTGAAGCCGCATCAGCTGAAAGTGGATTATCTGCCTGGGATCAAGCTAACTTACGTTGGATGCAAAAGAAATATACTCTTTCAACCATCATACCTGCGCGTTTAACTGAAAAGCTCACTCTTGAAACATTAGCTACTGAACAAGCCTGGCGCAAAATGCGCGCTGAAAATAATTGGCGTCAATTTCTACCTATTTTTAAAAGACTTTTTAAACTGGTCAAAGACATGGCTAATCGTCGTGGTGATGCATTAGGTCTTTCACCCTATGATGCCATGCTCGATGAATATGCCCCAGGCTTTAATCAAAAATCA
>CAZXFO010000071.1:0-3001 GCA_964639745.1 uncultured Coxiellaceae bacterium
CCCTCTAGCGACATATCACAGGAATTTTTAAATAACTGTGAGCCAGATCCTATGATATGGTCACTATAGCGTAAGGTTTTATTAGAAGAGGGTTGTAGAAGCTGCTGTAGTATGTTTTTTCTTTCAATTAAGGGCAGGGCCATTAAATTATATTGATCGTAGTAAAGCAAATCAAAAATATAGTAAACAAAGGGCTTATTTTCATTAGAGCCGATAGCATTTTGCAAAAGCTGAAAACTTGAGCGTTGATTTTGGTCAAATAGAACAACTTCCCCATCGAGAACAATATTTTTTTTGAAAAGATTTTTTACTTCTTTGACAATGTTAGGAAAGAAGCGGGTCCAATCTTTGTTATTGCGAGATATTAATCTGATATTGGATCCTTCTTTAAAAACAAGAATGCGATAACCATCAAATTTAATTTCATGTAGCCATTCAGAGCCATCAGGGGCATGATTTACTAAAGTAGCTAATTCTGGCTGGATTGTTTTAGGGACCGGGCTTTTGGCTAATTTAATGATAATTTTTTTTGGCGCAGGGATTTTAGCTTTTACAACTTTCTTTTTTGAAGGCTTTATAAGCCCACGCTTACTCCAAATGTTTTGGTAATTTTCAGCAATTTCGTCCAAAGAAAAATTGGATAACACGCTGTTAGGTTTTTCTATAGTAATATCATATTCGGTTTGGGGCTTTACAAATTCATCTTTAGCTTTTATTAAAAACCAGGATCGGTCATCGTCTTTTTTAAGCCGAATTAAGCTCCACCTTCCTTTTAATTTCTCAGCATCTAAGCTAAATCTTAAGTGGCCTTTATGATAAGCGGCAACAGGATCTTCATCTTCAGGAATCCACTTGCCTTTGTCCCACAACATGACTGTACCACCACCATATTCGCCTTTAGGAATAATCCCCTCAAAATAGCCGTAATCAACGGGGTGATCTTCAACATGCATGGCTAGCCTTTTGACATTCGAATCTAAAGATGGACCTTTAGGTATAGCCCAACTTAGAAGTACACCGTTAAGTTCAAGGCGAAAATCATAGTGTAAGTGGCTTGCCGCGTGCTTTTGGATGATGAATAAGTACTTATGCCTATTGGTAACTTTTCCCTTGGGTTCAGGAGTTTTGCTAAAGTTTCTTTTCTTATTATAGAGATCTAGCTTCATTGCAGCACCTTATAATCTTATTGATTAATGGAGTACGGCCCTTTTGCCAGCATGAGATTTCTTTTTAGCATAATGAACAGGGGCTTTTTTCGATTCCTGTTTGGGTTTCTTGCTGGCGTTTAAGCTCATTCTCAATAGTTCAATAAATTCTACGTTTTTAGCTTTGTCTTTAGCCTCTATGCGTTGAGGCATTACCAGCTCTGGCTGATGTTTAATCTTTCTTTCAGCCCATTTATGTACAGCAGCTTGATATTCATCTTTATATTTTTTAGGGTCCCATTTCCCTATCATTGATTTTATTAATAGTTGAGCTGCATTGACCTCTTGGGTATTGGCTTTGTATTTCTTTAAATTGTCAGCAGGAATATCAAATTCTGATAAGGGGCGAATATCATCATAATAACGCAGCAAATAAAGTACCAAGGCATTTTTGTAGCAGCCAACAGCAGCTACATATTCTTTAGTGCTGATGATAACTTTTGCTATGCCCATTACTTTGGATTTTTTTAAAGCTTCTCGTAGAATGACGTAGCCTTTTTCACCTTTTTTATCAGGAACAAGGTAATACGTTTTGCTGATATAGATTAAATCAATAGCATCTTCTTTGACAAATTTTTCTATGGCAATTGTGCGTGCGTTATCGCCAGCAACATGTTGTAGCTCATCATCACCAACTGGCAGTACAGTGTTTTTATCGTATACATAGCCTTTTATAATATTTCCCCATTCAACTTCTTCACCTGTTTCAGCATTAACTCTTTGATATTTAACTCGGGCATTGTTACGTTTATCAATTTGGTGGAATGAGATTTTTTCTGAAGTATTTTCTGAATTAAATAGTGCTATAGGTATGCTCACTAAACCAAATGAAATAGCGCCTTTCCAATTAGAGCGGGGCATAATAACCTCCAGCTATGAGTGATATAATTGAGCAACAAAAGATAATCAAGAATTAAGCTATTTTGCTATTATACTTTATGACTGGCGATATGTGTACATATAAGCGCAGATTGAGGGCTGAATATGGAAAATCACGATTGCATTATTTGCAATATTATCAATGAGAAAGAGAAAAGCTTTATTGTGTTAAATGAGAGCAACTGTATTGCATTTTTAGATAAACATCCTTTATTTAAAGGGCATTGCTTACTTACTCCCAGAAATCATTTCCGTACTTATTATGATTTACCAGAAAATCAATTATTTGATTTTTTTAAATCAGGGCAGAGAATTGCTAAAGCTATAGAACTAGCTTTTCAAGCAGAAGGGACTTTTATAGCTATAAATAATAAGGTTAGTCAAAGTATTCCGCATTTGCACATGCATATTGTGCCTCGGAAAAAAGGTGATGGCTTGAAAGGATTTTTCTGGCCGAGGGCTAAATATTTAAATGAAGCTGAAATATTAGAAACACAGCGACGGATCCAAGATCACATAAAGTAAAAGCGGTAGGCTTGATCAAGCCTACCGCTATATTTTGTCTTGCTTCAATTATGGTGCAGGACGAGAGTAACGTTGAGAAGGGTAGGTCTCGTAGTCAGGACATGAATAACTGGTATATATAGTGTGTCTACATGTTTTATAACATGCCGTGCCTGCTTCACCACATTGCGTTACACATTGTTCATGGACATGTCTAACGAAGCCAGGGCTCGTACAGGTTTGTGCTTTTGGATCTAATCCTGCAAAAGATGCTGAACTCAATAAACCAATGATGGCGCAGCTACTTAACAACCATTTTTTAGATAACATAAGAACCTCCTTTTTTGTATGATGAAAAACATGTTGTTGTAGATTGCTCGAGAAACTAAATGATACCACTAATACGGTAAAAT
>CAZXFO010000072.1:0-4425 GCA_964639745.1 uncultured Coxiellaceae bacterium
GGTATCGGACCTGGCTCAGTATGCACTACCCGTGAAAAAACCGGTGTTGGTTATCCGCAATTATCGGCCATTATTGAATGTGCTGATGCCGCACACGGCTTAGGCGGCCAGGTTTGTGCTGATGGCGGCTGTGTAACGCCAGGTGATGTTGCTAAAGCTTTTGCAGCAGGAGCTGATTTCGTCATGTTAGGTGGGATGATGGCCGGCCATGATGAATGCCTAGGTGACATTATTGAAGAGAACGGCAAAAAATATAAACGGTTTTATGGCATGAGTTCATCCGAAGCCATGGAAAAACATCAAGGCGGTGTTGCAGAATATCGCGCTAGCGAAGGTCGCTCAGTGAACATTCCTTACCGTGGCGCTGTTAAAAACACTATTTTAGATATCCTGGGTGGCATACGCTCTACCTGCACTTATGTAGGAGCACATCGTCTAAAAGAACTATCTAAACGCACCACCTTCATCCGTGTTGCACGACAATTAAACGAAGCATTTGTTCCATTTACTATTAAACAGCAACCTTAAGAGGAAGCTTCGCTGTAAAAGGCGAAGCATTACTACCGATGCAAGATTCCAAAAAAACGCATTTTGGCTTTGAAGAAGTGCCTTTGAGTGAGAAAGCTTCCCGTGTTGGTGAAGTATTTCATTCTGTTGCTAGTCGTTACGACATTATGAATGATGTAATGTCAGGCGGCTTACATCGATGGTGGAAGCGGATAGCTTTAGCTGAATGTAATGCAAAACCTGGCCATATCATTTTGGATGTTGCCTCGGGTACCGGTGATTTGGCAGCAATCATGGCCAAGCAAGTTGGAACTGAAGGCCACGTTGTTTTAACAGATATTAACGATTCGATGTTGGCGCAGGGTCGTTTACGCATGATTGATAAGGGCATCATCAATAATGTTTCTTATGTACAAGCTGATGCTGAAAACTTACCTTTTCCCAACAATCATTTTGATCGCATCACCATTGCGTTTGGTTTGCGTAATGTGACACAGCAAGACAAGGCCCTAGAATCTATGTTTCGGATTTTAAAGCCTGGTGGAAAATTGTTAATTTTAGAATTCTCTAAAGTTAATTCACCATTGCTGCGCCGGCTATACGATGCTTATTCTTTCAACATCATTCCTAAGATGGGCGAGTGGATTACACAAGATCGGAAAAGCTATGAGTACTTAGTAGAATCAATCCGCATGCATCCTGACCAAGAAACTCTCAAGACTATGATGCAACAAGCTGGATTTGAAGACGTGAAATACCAAAATTTAACAATGGGTGTAGTGGCATTGCATGTAGGATACAAATACTAATGGTTATGGCATTCTTACTTCCGCAACTGGAAAAAGCTTTAAATCGCTATCTAGCGCTTGATCCAGAGTCATATAAGCGCCTTAATAATTTAGATGGAAAAACCATCACTATTTGCTTGAAGCCGCTTGATCTCACTTTTCAAATACGGGCATTTGAACAAAAGTTACATTTATCCGCGGAAGAAACACATCCTACTGATATCAAAATTATCGGGACACCGCTTAGCTTATTAAGCTTAGCTCTAACAACTGACAAAAAACATCGCTTTTTTGGAGATGACATTACCATCGAGGGCGATACTGAATATGGCCAGCAGGTTATCGATCTTTTTGATCAACTTGAATTTGATTGGGAAGAGTATTTATCTCAAGTCATTGGAGATACACCCGCTCATGAAGTAGGTCGTTTTGCTAAAGGATTTTTCAGATGGAGCAAACGAGCTAAGGAAACCTTATTAAAAAATATTGATGAATATGTCCACGAAGAACAACCTTTATTCCCTCCCGAAGAAGAACTACAAGGTTTTTATAATGAGGTTGATGATGTGCGCATGGAAACAGACAGGCTTGAAGCAAGAATTAAAAACCTTGATTAATACTCGCATATCAGTAGTGTATTGGAGCAAACATGGCTAAGTTTTTCACGCGATTTTATAGGCTAATGCATATTAATTTTGTCTTGGCTCGTTACAACCTCGATGAAATGATACTAGCTATACATTGGCTCTATCCTATCCGTTTTTTTCGTTACCTAAATCCTTGGCATTGGACGACCGGCAGGCATCTACCTAGAGGAGTAAGAGTTAGATTAGCCCTCGAAACATTAGGGCCTATTTTTGTTAAAGCCGGCCAAATTCTTTCGACACGCATTGATTTTTTACCTGAAGACATTGCTCTCGAGCTCACAAAACTTCAAGATCGTGTTAAACCTTTTCCTGGTATATTAGCAAAACAAACTATTGAAGAATCTTTCAAATGTCCGGTAGAGGAAGTCTTTTCTTCGTTTGAAATACAACCCTTAGCCTCCGCCTCAATTGCGCAGGTACATGCTGCGACCCTCAGCAATGGCAAATCAGTAGTTGTTAAAATACTACGCCCTAAAATTAAGAATATGATTGATCGTGATTTAGATTTGCTAATGACTCTGGCTAAATTAGCAGAACGTTATTGGCGCCGCTCTCGTTCATTTAAACCTAAAGAAATCGTTAATGAAATTGCTCATACCCTTTATGATGAATTAGATTTATTGCGCGAAGGCGCTAACGCTTCACAATTACGTAGGAATTTTTTGCACTCTAAAGATCTCTATATTCCTGAAATTTTTTGGGCCCATAGTCGCCCTGATGTATTAGTGATGGAACGCATTGAAGGAATTCCAGTTCATAATATTGAGGAATTAAGACGTAGCGGAGTAAACCTTAAAAAAGTCGCGGAGTGTGGTATTGATGTATTTTTCACTCAGGTTTTTAGAGATAATTTTTTTCATGCTGATTTACACCCTGGCAATCTTTTTATTTGTGCCAAAGATCCGGAAAATCCAAAATATATTGCTGTAGATTTTGGTATTACTGGATCATTAAATAGCAAGGATCAACGCTATTTAGCTGAAAACATGTTAGCTTTTTTAAAACGCGATTATCGCAGAGTGGCAGAGTTACATATTTCATCAGGATGGCTTCCCCCCGACACTCGTACTGATCAGTTTGAAGGAGCTATTCGAGCAGTTTGCGAACCTATCTTTGAACGCCCGTTAAAAGATATTTCGTTCGGTCAATTACTATTCAGATTATTTCAGACTGCTCGGCGTTTTCATATCAACATCCAACCACAACTAATCTTATTGCAAAAATCTTTACTATGCATTGAAAGCTTAAGCCGCCAACTCTACCCAGAAATCGACCTGTGGAAAACTGCTGAACCATCTTTGGAACGCTGGCTCAAAAACCAAATTGGGGTAAAATCCTTCCTGAGAAGAATCAAAGACAATATTCCTTATTGGTCAGAAAAACTGCCTGAAATACCTAACTTAATTTTTGAAGTATTAAGCGAGACACAGCATCAGCAAGAAAGAAAACGGTTTACACATGAACTTCGAGCTAAAACAGTAAAACACTCTAAGATGAAAAGCTTTGGTCAAGGTGCAGCCACGGGCTTACTCATTGGCGGAGCCGTCTTATTATTACACTTTGGAAACCCGACAGTAGGTTGGGCTCTGAGCAGCGCTGGTTTAGCTGCCTTTATAGCGAGTTTACTATAAGCTCAACCTAACGCTGATATTGAGTCAATAAAGTGACGAGCTTATCTTCTAATTCTTTATAAGCCCATCCCGAATTATGGCCGTTAATCATAATAACAAATGCTAAGGGTTCTTTGTTAGCGCTAGCTGCATAGCCCGCAAGCGAAACAACGCCGTGAATAGTGCCAGTTTTGGCTCGGACTTTACGCGAGATATTATACATTCGGCGCTTTAATGTACCGTCTACACCAGCAATTGGTAATGATGTAATAAATTCATTGCTAGTTCCACCATGATGAAAAGCAAAATCTAAAACTTGCATCATCTGGCTTGGCGTAACCTGATTAAAACGGGAGAGGCCTGAGCCATCAATAATGCGCATGCCAGCAGTATTTACACCAATTTTAGATGAAAGAATTTTTTCTACTGCCATACTACCGGTTTCCCAGCTCCCTGGCTTTTTGGTATACATTTGACCCAGCTTTTTAAATAAAGCACCAGCGATAACATTGTCTGACTTTTTCATCATGTCAGTCACGATAGATTTTAGCGGCTTAGACTGATGATCAACTATGGATGACAAACTAGGCAGCGCTTTACCTGGGATAATATGGCCTTTTACTTGGACTCCATGGCTCTTAAATAAGCTCTTCACTAACAATTGGTTATAGCTCAAGACATTTTCAATAACATAGCTTACACCCCATGCATAATTGCCTTTGGGCATACAGCCATGTAAAGATAACGCGCTATCGGTACTGCCTAGCTTTAAATAGCAACCGCGGCTACGACGAGGTTTAGTCACTACCGAATTTTGCATAAGCGGATAGTAATTGTTGGGTGAAGTCATGATACGAGCTAACTGCCCGGGTT
>CAZXFO010000073.1:0-12606 GCA_964639745.1 uncultured Coxiellaceae bacterium
AAGCATTTGACTGTAAAAGCATTATGTCATTAATGCTGCTAGGCGCAAAGAAAGGCAGCACTCTACAATTAAAAATTTTAGGGCCAGATGAAGAGCAAGCCTTAGAAGCAGTTACAAAACTGATTAATGATCACTTCGGTGAACCAGAATAGTCATACCATTCTCAGAATGGGCCTAGCTATTCACCCGCAATCATCATTTCCTCAATCAAAATTGAACCTGTTCTAATATTACCTCGAGCATCAATATCATTACCTACCTCAACGATATGAGCAAACATATCCTTTAAGTTGCCAGCCACTGTAATTTCTTGAACGGGATATTGAATTTCACCATTTTCAATCCAAAAACCGCTCGCACCTCGAGAATAATCGCCTGTTACCAGGTTAACGCCAGAACCCATTACTTCTGTTAACAACAAGCCTGTATCCATTTTCTTAAGTAAACCCTGCAGGTCATACTGTCCCGAATTGATCATCAGGTTATGGACACCGCCTGCATTGCCAGTCGGCATCATGCCTAATTGGCGCGCTGAATAAACGCTCAATACATAGCTTTGCAAGACACCATTATCAATGAACACATTCTCTCGAGTTGCAACACCATCATCATCAAAAGCTGCTGAACCTAAGCCTTTTGGTAAATAGGGTTGTTCATAGATTCGGAAATTGGTAGGCAATATCTGCTTTCCGAGTTGATTTAGCAAGAAAGATGATTTTCGAAATAAGTTTCCCCCAGATATAGCTGAGATCAATGTTCTTATTAAACCTCTAGCCTCTTCAGCAATAAAGATTACGGGAGCTTTACGGGTTGATAGTCGTGTAGCACCCAAATGGCTTACCGCCTTCTCAACTGCTTCTTTAATAACAGTTGAGGCTGGTGTAAGCAGTAAAGGGTCACAAGCCATGGTATAGCTATAATCTCTTTGCATTTCATCGCCTTGCTTAGCAACAAAAACACCGCTAATTTCATGGTTAGTATCAGAATGAGTACCAAAAAACTGCTCGCTGTTAGCATAAAGATGCCAACCTTCATTGGTAGAAATAGTCACCCCTTCGGAATTGACAATACGCTCATCTAAAGCTAGACCCTCTTTTTCTACCGTGCATGCAAGTTCAATCGCATCATCAACTGATATATGCCAAGGAAAATTAAGGTCTAATTGCGGATAATTAAAAGCTAACAAGCTAGGATCAGCTAAACCAGCACACGGGTCCTCTTGTGTAAAACGTGCAATATGGCAAGCTGCTTGTACTGCTGACTTGATGGAATCCCACCGCAAATCAGATACACTAGTAGATCCACTACGCTTGCCAAAAAAAACTGTTATATCGATACTCTTGCCTTGATGATACTCAACAGTTTCTACCTCGCCAAGACGTGAATTGACAGTAAAACCTTTACCAGCAGAAATCTCTAATTCTGCACTGCTAGCGCCTAATATTTCTGCTTCTCGCAGCACATCAATTGCTAAATTTTGCCATTGATCAACATTAAAATTGACGTCACGTTGGGATTGTAGATTTTTATTCATACGACGTTGTTCCACCCACTGTTAAGCCATCGACACGTACTGTCGGCATACCCACCCCAACGGGAACGGATTGGCCATCCTTACCACATACACCTATGCCTGAATCAAAGCGCAGATCATTTCCGACCATCGATATTTTAGTCAAGACATCTGGGCCGTTACCTACCAGCGTTGCTCCCTTAACCGGGACTGTAATTTTACCTTTTTCAATTAAATAGGCTTCGCTGGTGGTAAAAACAAATTTCCCAGAAGTAATGTCTACCTGACCACCGCCAAAGTTAACGGCATAAATCCCTTTTTCAACACTCGAAATAATTTCTTCAGGAACAGACTCGCCTGGCAATAAATAAGTATTTGTCATACGCGGCATTGGAAGATGCGCATAGGATTCTCGCCGTCCATTCCCAGTTGGCTCCATATGCATTAGTTCAGCGTTACGTTTATCTAACATATAATTACGCAAGATACCGTTTTCAATTAGTGTCGTACATTGTGTAGGTGTGCCTTCATCATCAATATTGAGAGAACCACGTCGTTGAGGCAAAGTACCATTGTCGACAATAGTACAGAGTGAACTTGCTACCCTTTCGCCCATCTTGTCACTATAAATAGATAAACCCTTACGATTAAAATCACCTTCAAGACCATGACCAACAGATTCATGAATTAATACTCCAGGCCAACCTGACCCCAAAACAACTGCCATGGTACCAGCAGGTGCTGGTATTGCTTCTAAGTTAAGGACAGCGTGCCTCACAGCTTCTCTAGCATATCCGTAGACTAATTCCTCATCAGCAAAATAAGAATAATCGAAACGACCACCGCCACCGGCGTATCCGCTTTCACGTCGGCCGTGATGCTCCAGCACCACATCAATGTTTAAACGTATTAAAGGGCGAACATCGGCAGCAATATTCCCTTCACTCGTAACAATTAAAATGGTTTCAAAATCACTACTTAACCCTACGCTGGTTCTAACAATTCGGTTATCTAATTGGCGCACGTAGCGATCAAGACGCTGTAACAAGTCGATCTTGTCTTGCTCAGTCCAAGAAGTAAGCGGATTTATAGGCTTGTACAAATCATTGCTATTAGCTTTTTGCCATACCTTGACGCTTTTTTCTTTACCGTGTTTAACAATGCTGCCTGCCGCATTAGCAGCCTGCTCTAAGGCCAGCAGATGGATGTCATCTGCATAAGCAAAACCAGTCTTTTCACCGCTTAACGCTCTAACTCCAACACCCCTATCTACCTCGTAGTTACCGCTTTTAATGATACCATCCTCAAGATACCAGGACTCCGAGTAGCTAGACTGAAAATATAGGTCTGCATAATCAATACCTTTTACCAACACCTTACCCATGACGGACTCTAACTCACGGTCGGTGATGCCTGATGGTTCTAATAAATCGTGCCTTCCCTGTTGAAGAAGGTTTTGCATAACGGCCTCTTTGTCTATAGATGTCTGAAAGAATGAGATTTTAACACAGGCAACCAAAGGTAAGCACTTTTTATCCCTCCTTCCCCTTGTGTTTCACTGAGAGTTTCAATACGATGGATTGCATAAGGACCACATAAGGGAATATCGTCATGCTTAAGTCTTTATGTTTGTTATGTGTTTGCCTGGCATTAGCCTCAACTGGATGTGCTTCCCGCCAACCTGCCTTTACTCCTGGGAAACTAAATGAACATGGGGCTGTAGCCTACAATGACCCCCAGAGAATCCTTTTTTATAATGTTAATTCAGCTATTAAGCGCCCTTATAGAGTTATAGGTAAGAGTACAGTTTCTGAACGTAATATTATTGGTTTTAAAAGGAATACAGAAACCGTCCACGATATTATGCGTAAAATAGCAGCTTCTATGGGCGGTGATGCTATTATCAACATTCAAAAGGATGACCAAAATATTCATGGCACCATTATTTTATTTGAAAAAGCAATGACTTAAGCCAGAATAGCGAACCGTTGATCAATATTAGCTCAAGACAACCTCCTTTTCTTAACTATAATTTAGTGAAGAGAGGTGCCTATGCAAAGTCAAACCATCTTAGTATCTCAATCAGATCCTCTTAGAGATGAAATATTAACAACAGTACATCATGCGACTAAAGATTTTGCTGAAACCATTCCAGAAAATAATTTTTGGGCTCTTTCCGCCTATACCATTATTATTCCTCAACTATTAAGAGAATGCTCTCGTTACACCTTGCCAAATGCCAACGAAATAGGCCTTTCGCTTAATTACATTGAGGCCGCCTGCCAAGGCATCACCGGGCTGGATCAATTAATGGATAAAACCACTCATAGACCACAAACCACTCGCACTAAAGGTATCATTAATCTAGCGAGCGCCAGCACCGTTATTGCATTAAGCGCTATTGGCGCTGCTGGCGGGCCCTTTGGCTTTGCTTTAGGACTCGGCGTTTCATTCGTGCTTTCGATAGATGATCTCACAAGGCAAATGCGCCGCTGGTATAATTCAGAATACTTTTTAGTTGATAACATAACAGCTCTTGATAAGCTTGAAGAAATAATTAAAACCAAACAAAAAGAACTTGAAGAATTGAAGCTTGCTTTACCCATTCCAGAAAAAAGAAACAAAATTGAAAAAGCAGCATGGGAGCTAAAAAAATCCACCATAAATTCTTTATTGAGCTCTAAAGAAAAACTACAACAACAAATAGAAGTAAAAGTTGATATTAGCCGTTATGAAAACCAAGGACCAGAGCAAATTAGCTCACTGCACGAGATCATTAAGGGTTACAAGGGCAGTAAGACAGTTGAATGTAAGGTTTTTCTAGAACACTTACAGTCTAAGCCGCTACTAGAAGCAGAAGCCTACCAACTAGCCAAAAAACAAGACTTAGCAATTAAAGCAGAATGTAAAGAAGCCACTAAGCAGGCTGTTTCTAATTCCATCTTATGGGCATTGGCATTTACTGGGATGTTGCTGATATCCATACCAGGGGGTCAAATTGCGGGCATTGCCATCATTGCTGCTGTATCAGTCGTCTATTTAGCCAAAAACAGCAAGAAAATAGTTGAAAACGCTCAGCATACAGCGAGATTTTTTAATAAACTAAAAGATCCACCAGAGAGCAAATCAATACCAACAAAACCCAACGCACATTTGTAGCAACGAACATTAAACTCCATCAGACAAAATAGGAATAGTTAAAGGCTTAACTAATATTTCCTGGCGCACATTAGGTGCCTTAATTCCATGTTGAGCAAACGCATTCCATATAGTAAATAGCACGTCAGATCGCACGCTAACTCGAGAAACCACATTTCTAATATTAATGAAGTAACGGACTTCAAATTCACACATGGTATCAATCATTTCCTTCATCAATACTTCAGGCACAGGATCTTTCAATACATCTTTATGCTGATGCAATACTTCATAAATAACACTTTGGACATGATGGGGGTTATCTTGGCGATCAATTTTGATAGTTATGACTGTACGCACAACATCATCCTTAACTGTCCAGTTAACAAAAGATTTATTAAAGATTTCGGTATTAGGAACGATAACTTCCATGTGATCCCAAGTTCTGATAGTAACAGCCCGACTACCGATATGAAGCACCTGACCTTCTTGGTTATTAATACTCACAATGTCGCCTACTCGCAATGGTCGTTCAAATAACATCAATAAACCGCAGGCAAAATTATTAACTAGATCCCTCAACCCAAAACTAATAGCAATCAGAAGTCCGCTAGCGACTAAGAATAAAGCATGTAAGTCTATGCCGAGCAAGCGCAAGCAGATTAAACAACCAACAATAACCACTAAATATTGACTTAAAATTGAAATGCTATTTCGCATGCCTTGATCAGTTGTGCGATTAATAAGTAAGCGGAAAACAAATTCTCTAGTCCACTTAGCGGCCCAATAGAAAAGAGAAACGGCAGAAATTGCAGCCAAAATATTAATAGGGGTAATAGTTGTATTAAGCACATTAAAGAGCGGATAGGATAATAATCTCGTTAACTGTTCCACCACCGGCGATTGTTGATTCCAGCCATAAAATAAAAACAGCACCACCCAAGCACCAAAAAATAATGATAATCGCAAGATTGTATGTAGCGGCTTTAAGAAAGCTTCCGTTAGTAGCCAGCCATTATTAACATAACGGATTACAAAATAAGATAATGCCTCCATTGCTTCGCTTAATAAGCCACGAACTAAAAAATAAGCAACAGCGACTAAAGTAAAAATTCCTTCATACCAAGAAATAATTCCTACCAGATTAATAAAGCCAAAAAGACCAATAAGGGAATTAATGAATAATAAACCTGGTATGAAGAAGCCCAAAAAATAAATAGACCGACGAAGGTATGTTCTCTTAGGGTCAACATATTGCATAATAAGCTCTGGCACTATACGCCAAGATTTTAAAATCATGATTGCAACGCACAATAAAAGCACTAAAAATAGCCGATCAAATAAATCACTGATTTCGTAAATAAGCGGCAATTGGTGCAAAAAGACAGTAATGAAAGTAGTTATACTACCAGCCCACAATAATCTTTTTAATCGGTAATAAAGTTTTACATCATGCCCACTTTCATGGGGTGTTTCCAAAAGAATTGCTCGGGTAGTTGAAAAAAGTATCCTAAAAAATAAAATTGTCATACTTAAGTTTAATAACCAACCATACTCTTGCGCAGAAACCCTTAAGAGGTTAAATACCATCCATAAATTCACAATCACCGCAATAACTGAAATATGACGCAATAATAGTGAAAAAATAACCTTCTGCGTATTTATTATGTTTTCTGTATTATATTTTTGAAAAAGGTGGGCTATTTTTTTCTTTAATGAAAAGTAGCTTAGCAAGAAGGCAGCTTGCGCCAATAAAAATATCATCCAGCGGCTAACGGTCATTTTCTGCAATGCCTTAATAAAACAAACAGCAGTACCTTTGATCAATTTAAAAGACAACACTGGGACCAGCAATACTTCTTTACCTAGATCTAACCATGCCCCAGAGCTGAATCCTGGTAAACCTTGACGAGCAGACAATTCTTGTTGAATAGCTTTATCCAATACGCCCCGAAAATCTAATAAATGGTTACTCAATTGCCCGGTATCAACTCTCAGTTGTTGATATAGCTCTTTTAATTCTACAAATTGATCTTGTGCAGTCTTACTTTGTTGAGTGCTTACAACCGTGTTCAATTGATTTTCGCTTTGATAAACAGCTTGTCTTTTATTTATGATTTCGATGCGGCCGCTTATCAAATCATTTAGCCGATCAATTTGCTTACTTAATAATTGAACTTGGTCACTCAATGAATTTAAAAGACCGATCGAATTAGCACGCGAAACAGCGAGGCGCATTTGTCGGACTTGATCTTGATAGCGCGTCACCAACGTTCTCGAATAGACAAGGTTGATATTTTCGTTAGCATAAAATATCTCACGCTCCAGACTCACAGTGCGAACCTTATCATTATTATGGCTTTTCATTTCAGCATATAACGATTCCAAGCGTTGTAGCCAATAATTCTGCTGCTGTTGAAATTCTAATTCAGATTTTACTTGGCGTTCTTTAATGTGTAGCAGCTGCCTAGATTTTAGCAGAGCGTTAACCTGGGCATAGCGCTCCCTATATAACTGTAAAGCAGTGGCCTCTATTTTTTGTAAATCGGTCAAATAGTTTATTCTTTGCCTTTCTAAATTATACAAATTTTGCTGATATTTTAATTCAGCATTAAAACTCTGGATTTGAGCTGGATCATCATGAAAAAGCTTATGTCCAAAAATATTTAATGCACTTAAATGATTACGGATATCCTGGATATTTTTTTCTAAGCTTGTGAGGGATTTTTGAGAATCGGTAAGCTCGATACCAATACTCTCTAGATTAGATTTAGCACTAGCAATATGCAGACTTGTTTTATAAAGAACATACTTATTTGCTTGGTCATTAGTCGAAATTAAATTCTTTTTCTGTTCTTGCTTTAAAAAAGTAAGATCTTGATTAGCTTGCTGCAAACGCTTTTTCAACAAGCTAATCTGCTGCTCTACTAATTCAGTTTTATCTAAGTAAAAATTTTGCTCTTCAAAAGCTGGCGCTTCTTCTGCAAATACATTTGCGCTTAAAAATAGTACAGTAGTTAAAATAACAATATAAAACGTTATTCTTTTCATTTTACAAAACATACTCTCTCCATTCAGGCCCTAAGAATAAGCAACCTGAGACTCAAACCCAACTTTTTTACGTAATAGTAGCAGTATCATTAATGCTGGCAAGGAAGCCACAAAAGACCATCCATAATAGGAAATCCAGCCATAATTCATTACTAAGGCTGCTGCAATTGGTCCTGAAAATAATCGACCTAAACTATCAATAGCTCCTAGAAAAGCAAACTGTGTGGCACTATACTGCGGGTTACAAAGTGACATTAAAAAAGCGACCAGTGCCGCTGAACTCATACCGCTACAAAAATTTTCTATAAAAAGTGTTAGCATCATTAATGAAAACACTTTGCCAACTATAGCAAGCATCATAAATAAAAGGATTGATAATCCCTGCGCTAATCCAAACCATAATAGTGAGAAATAAAGCCCACATCGAACCATTAAGGCTCCACCCACTATTCCTCCTAAGATGGTTCCGATAATAATAACGGCCTTTGAAGCAACTCCGATTTATACTAATGAAAAGCCTAACCCATGCAATAAGAAATTTGTCATCAAAGCTACAGATAATGCTGCTCCGAATTTGTATAAAATAATGAATGCTCCTAAGAGCAAAACATGATCTCTTTTTATTAAATCTTTAAACGGATTAATAAAAAACGATAATGAGGTGGAATTGGGCTCAACCAAAGATTTTTTCTCTGGCGCACAATAGGTCACCACTGCATTGATGGCCATCAATATAGCCATAAATTGGAAAGTTCTTTCCCATCCCCAATAAGAGGCAGTAACTAAAGCAAGCCCTCCTGAGGCAAACATGGCCATACGATAAGCAAAAATAAAATAAGCAACACCTAAGCCCCTCTCATGCGGCAATAAAGTATCTGCACGATAAGCATCAACAACTACATCTTGGCTTGCAGATAAAAAAGCGATAGTCAGAGCTAACCACCCTATAGCTTGTAGCTGCGACTGCGGGTTCATCGATGCTAATACCAATAACGTAAAAGCTAACCCAAGCTGGGTTAACAATAACCAACCACGGCGCCTACCCAAACGCAAAATACTAAATCGGTCTAATAAAGGTGCCCATAAAAACTTACAGTTATAAGGAAAACTAATTAAAGAAAATATGCCCATAGCCATCAAGCTGACATTCGCTTGAGTAAGCCAAGCTTGTAAGGTTGAGCCGGTTAAAGCAAAAGGCAATCCCGAGGAAAAACCAAAAGCCATAACAAACATTAAGCGGCTATTCAGATAAGGAATCAGTTTGTTCATGCGCAGGGCCACCTTCTTATAGGCATGGAGTGTTAAAATGCGTAAAATCTTAGCATTTTTTGGCTATGAATTATATAGCCTTACGCCGTAAATGATTCTTCTTTTTGGCTTATAACTAACACCTAGCTTACCTAGGACATACCCTTAAATCTCTTTGATTTTTATATAAAACAGGTATCATAGCTTTAATAAATAACCTGGAATTACACATGGCTATTAGTATCTTTCAGCTTTTCTCAATTGGTGTAGGACCTTCTAGCTCACATACCGTTGGACCCATGAAAGCTGCCCATGCTTTTACTAGTCATCTCATTCATCAGAATCTACTGCAAGACATAACCCGCGTTTCCGTAGAATTGTTCGGCTCTTTAGCATTCACCGGAAAGGGCCATGGCACCGATAGTGCAGTCCTTATGGGGTTAGAGGGTAATTTACCCGATGTTATAGATCCCGACATCATTAAACTTCGCACCGCTGAGATTATCGCTCAAAAGCAAATTAAATTATTCAACCAACATTTAGTCTGCTTCAATGAAAAAACCGATTTAATTTTTAATTTTAAAGATTTACTCCCTACCCACACCAATGGGATGTTGTTTCGAGCCTTCCAGAACGATGTAGAAATTGCGAGCAAGATATTCTATTCCATCGGTGGTGGTTTTATTATCGAAGAAGGCGCTCCAGCTGCCGAAGATAGATTAAACTTCCCTTATCCTTTTGAAACAGCCCAAGAGTTATTAGAGCAATGCGAGAGAAACAAACTGTCTATTGCTGATTTGGTCTTAGCCAACGAATGCAGCATTAGAACCGAAGCAGAAGTAAAACTACAATTATTAAAAATAATAAAAACTATGCGTGAGTGTATTAATCGCGGATGTGCCATTCCTGGAATTTTACCAGGAGGACTGAATGTCAAAAGGCGCGCACCCGAATTATATAAAAAATTATCCGCCAAAGGCATGCCTACTTCTCATGAACACATGGACAGCATGGAATGGTTAAATTTGTTTGCTATCGCTGTCAATGAAGAAAATGCTGCAGGTAGCCGCGTTGTTACCGCACCGACTAATGGTGCAGCTGGGATTGTGCCAGCAGTTTTAAATTACTTCCTCACCTTTTATCCACAAGCAAACGAACAAGATGCTATTGAATACCTTTTAACTGCCGGCGCAATAGCTGTGCTTTATAAAAAGGGGGCATCAATATCCGGCGCTGAAGTGGGCTGCCAAGGCGAAGTTGGTGTAGCTTGCTCTATGGCTGCAGCGGGCTTAACTGCATTATTAGGCGGCTCTATTTATCATATTGAAAACGCCGCTGAAATTGCTATGGAACATCATTTAGGCATGACCTGTGATCCTATTGGGGGCCTAGTCCAAATCCCTTGCATAGAGCGAAACGCTATGGGGGCCGTTAAAGCAGTTAATGCAGCACGCCTTTCACTGCTAGGTAATGGCGAGCATTATGTTTCTTTAGAAAAGGTTATTGCTACGATGAAACAAACCGGCAAGGATATGATGACTATTTATAAAGAAACTTCGCTAGGTGGGTTAGCCGCCAACCTAGCGGAGTGTTAATTAAATGTATGGATAATATTTAATATCGTAGTGCATATCATCACTACTATGGAGACCACGTTTAAACTCTAATTTTTCAGGCGAATGTTCTAGTGAATTGCTTCTATCTCTAGTTTTAATAACTTGTCGGAAGAACCCTTGGTGCATATTGCTGACTCTTGGAGTCTGAGACTCATTGGAACTGGATGCTCTGCCGTCTAGTGCTACTATTCTTGGGGCGTTAGTCAAATGCACAGTTGCGGTTTCGACACGCGTCAGTCGTTTTTGCTTGGGCAACTTAGCATTTCCATCAACTTTAATAGTGGCTATCTTCTCTTTTACCCCATTAGCAGATAACACTTCTGAACTTTTATCTATACTTACGTTTTTCTTTCCTCTCAACTGACTAGAAGTAGAATCCGATTTTTGATTAGCTGCCATGTTGCTATTAGGTATTTCTTTTGGGCTGGCTAATTTAATATGGCCGTTTGCTCCTTTTTCAGCCTTAGTAGAATCAGGATACAGTTTTTTTGTTGAAATTTTATTGCTAGGTTTATCTGCACCATTTTGCTGCGCATCGCCAGGCAATTTTTTAATAGGCCCAACTGTATTACTTTTTTGTGAAGCCCCTTCTAATATTCCTGAAGTAATACCTGCTGACAAAGAGACCCATGCGCCTGACAACATGATCCCCCAATTCTCAACATGACCACCACCGCCACTCCCCACCATAGAGACTAGGCCGTTACCGAGCGCATTCGTTATACATAGTAAATACTTACCTGCTGTAAACAGATACCCCCCCCATAACGCTAGAGTGGCCCATATACTTTCGGCCACCCATTTCGTTGAAGTAACGAGGCTAGAGCCCAGGGTAGCTAAAAAGCCAGCGCTATTTTTCAAGGTAAAAGGGATTCTCCCGAGCAAAGCTAAAAATTGGCAAACAAATATACTGACAGCACCCACAATAGCAGCAGAAGCTGCTGGGATAGTCCTCAAAAGGAAAGTCTTAAAGCTTGCAGCAGAAGCCTTCATCGTCATAAATAAACCAACTGCGGCCATAGGGAATAATATTGCTGTTAGGATAATAGTCCCAGCCCTTTCCCACCACAAACGGCGCCAGCTTTTAATTTGGTGGTCAGGGTCAGCAATATGGTCGCGCAGAAATTCTAAATCGTCGCGATTTAATTTTCTATTTTTTGAACCCAGTTTAGCAAGTAACAGGTCATTCGTTAGATTAAAATTCTTAAGCACCGCTCTAACTGTGATTATTTCATCCTCTAAGGCTTTAATTCGTTCATTATTTATTATCCTATCCGCTTCAGTGCTGGTGTTGGCTGGTTGCAGCAAAGCATATAGTTTGTCTTCTAAATCATTAAGCCTTAATTCTAATTGTTCTTGTTGTTGGTTTTCTGACACCGCAATATCGGTTAGACTTTTTTCAATCTCTTGTACACGCTGCCACATTGCTTTAATACGTAGTTGAATATCTTGTTCGCGTATTTTTTTAAGGTACCTCCAGCTTTCGGCCATGTCTTTTTTCTGCCTAAGAAGTTCAGGGTTTGTTGCTTCCTGGCCTTTTTCTTGCATTTCTTTTTCAATTTCATCTATGTGCTGCTCAATATTTCTTATTTGTTGCTCAGCATTTTTTATTTTTGATTTAATATGCTGTGGAGTTGGTAAGAGCTTAGTTGCAGCAACTATTTGTTTCTTTAACTTAGCAAGCTCTGCTGTTATTTTTTCTTTATGTTCATCATTAACCTTCTTTATATATTCTGTTTTCAAGTTTGGTGAAAGCTTAAGCTCGATAGGCCGTTCTATTTTTTTGCCAGTTTTAGGGTCTATTGCTTCCGAAACTACTTTTGTGGTCTTGCTATAAAAATAAAGTTTTGCATTCACTAAAACATAAATTGAATCAGATCTATATTTTTCTAATTCATTAATGCTAGGTATTTTGTCTTTCACAACTAATTCGCTTCGTGACACATTCGCTATATCAAGAAAGAAACTCTTACATTTAGCAAAGATATTTTTTGTTTGGATTAGATAAACTATATTTTTTAGCATCATGCAGGTTAAACA
>CAZXFO010000074.1:0-5473 GCA_964639745.1 uncultured Coxiellaceae bacterium
TGAGAGAAGATTCTAAGTCAGAGAGATTGGCCATTGTGAGATCACCTAATAAAGTGGGGTCATTATTGGCAAAAATGGGGTGGAAGTAAAGAGGACAACAATTTCGATTAAAAACAGTTGAATTAATACCTAAACAACGTAATAATTGCACCCTTCTCGAAATGGGTCTGTAGCTCAGGTGGTTAGAGCGTACCCCTGATAAGGGTAAGGTCGGTGGTTCGAGTCCACCCAGACCCACCATTTTCCAGAAAGCAACGGGGCCATAGCTCAGCTGGGAGAGCATCTGCTTTGCAAGCAGGAGGTCATCGGTTCGATCCCGATTGGCTCCATTTTTTTAATGTTCTTAGCCAATAAGTTTCTGTTACAATACTTCAAATTTGGAAACTTCTTTGGAGGGACGCATGAAAATAAGTAAGATCTTATTTTCGTTTATTTCCGCACTTATCTGCTGTTCTGTTTCATATGCTGCTAGCTGGCCTCAAATGTATATCGGTGTGCAGGGCGGTTTAGCAAATACTAATTTCAGCATTAGCAACGTTAAGCTTAATCAAGCTAATGGTGGCGGTCCTGTTACTTCAGCCAATATTAGTAATCATATTTCAGCTATACGTGGCTATGCGGGTTATCGCTGGAATGAATACTTGGCTCTTGAAGGCGGTTATTTAAAGCCGCGTAGCACTCGCTTCCAAAACATCAATGGCGGTGGTTTTGATACCGGTTGGATCAATCAATATGCCATCGACGTCACCGGTAAATTATTTTTACCTATGGCAACCTACATTCATTTAAGCCCTTATTTAAAAGCTGGTGGTGCTTATATGAGTTCATCGACTGGTGGCAGCATCGTTCGAAATGGTGCGAGCAATTTTGGCTATAGCTTGCATCCTTTGTTGGGTGTTGGTATTGGCTACAATTTCACCCCCTATTTGGTCGGTGATATCTCTTGGACAAATATCACTAAATATAATTCTAATATTCCGCAGACAAATTTATTTTTCGCCGGTTTAACTTATTATTTCTCAGTAGCAGAAACAAAAAGCAATTCTCCTAATTTCGGCGATATGACTAACGACGATTCCTAAGGTTTGATATGCGTTTAATAACCCTCATGCGCTATGTTTATAGCGCATTTTTTTATCTGCTTACGCCATTGCTCATACTACGTTTATTATGGAAATCACGACGCAATGCTGGTTATCGTCAGCGAATAGCTGAACGCTTCGGCTGTTTCTCATTGCAACTCGATCATTCAATCTGGGTACATGCCGTTTCAGTGGGAGAGTCTTTAATTGCAGTAGCTTTAATTAAAAAGCTAAAGTTACTTTATCCTGATATGCCAATTGTTGTTACTACCATGACACCCACAGGCGCAGCAAGAATAAAAGCAGCTTTAGGGGATACTGTTATACACTTGTATGTGCCTTATGATATTCCATGTGCTATTAATTCATTCTTAATAAAAGTAAAACCAAAAATTGCCGTTATTATTGAAACTGAATTGTGGCCAAATCTTTTTAATGCTTGTGAAGCGCGTAACATTCCAATTGTGATTGCAAACGGTCGTTTATCTATCCAGTCTTTTCAAAATTATATGATGGTGCGATTTATAACTAAATCTATGCTAGATAAGGTCACGCTATTACTCGCTCAAGGCCAAGCGGATGCAGACCGTTTTGCTTTATTAGGTATGGATACTAAAAAAATGAATGTCACAGGTAATATTAAATTTGATTTAGAAGTGCCTAAAGACATAGAAAAGAATGGTCAGTCATTACGCTCAGAAATTGCCCCTCATCGTTTGGTATGGATTGCTGCCAGCACTCATGAAGGTGAAGAAACAGTAGTACTGGCTGCTCACCACATTATTCGCGCAGGTTTTCCTAATGCTTTATTAATTTTGGTGCCTCGTCATCCAGAACGGTTTTCTGCAGTTGCTGATCTTATAAAAGATCAAAATTTTTCTATGGTGCGTCGCAGTGAGAAAACAGCCTGCACCGATGATACCGCTGTTTATTTGGCTGATACTATGGGTGAAATGTTTTTGCTGTACGCAGCAGCTGATGTGGCATTTGTTGGTGGCAGTTTAGTTCCAGTCGGCGGCCATAATTTATTGGAGCCAGCAGTACTAGCAAAACCTGTCATCACAGGGTTTCAACTTTTCAATTTTACAGATATTAGCGAGTTGCTAGTTGAAGCCGATGCGCTCGTTAAAGTGAGCGATGCTATTTCTTTAGCAGAAGCTGTAACCGATTATTTTGCTCACTCAGGGTTTGCTAAACAGAAAGGCGAAAATGCTGCTCGAGTGGTTAATGAAAATAAAGGTGCACTAGAGAAGCATATTGAAGCGATTTCTAAATTTATCGAATAATGCTGTAAGAGCAGTAAAGTACCGTCATTTATTCTGAGTTTTAGCTTCTTGAAATCATTTATTTGCTTGTTTGCTTTTTAGTCTTATATGAGGAAGTGTTTTCACGTGCTACAAGCTTAATTCTTAATTCACAATTAACAGCTTCAGCGTATTTACGTAGTGTTCCTACGCTAGGAGAGTGTTTCAGTTTTCCGCCACCTGTTTCTAAGCGTCCTATAGATGAGGTTGTGGTTTTCATTACCTTTGCAACCTGTTCCTGAGTTTTTCCTGCTTTTATACGTGCTTTAATCAATTCTTCAAGCAATTGAAATTCTTCATGTAATGCATCATATTCCTTTTTGACTCCTGGCCGGTTTAAAGCAGCTTCTTTTAACTGCTTGTGAGTGTGCTTAGGCATGGTCTTTTACCTCTTTCATTCGTTTTTTTGCTAGTTCCAACTCTCGGCTAGGTATTTTTTGGGTTTTCTTGATAAAACTATGTAGCATATGAATTTTTTTGTCCTTAATAGTGCAATAAAATACCCGTGCAATACCTTCTTTTGCTTTTATTCTTAGCTCCAATAAACCTTTTCCTAATGCTTCTGTATGAGGCATCCCTAAATCTGCTCCGTATATTTCCATTAGCTCTGTTAGCTTAATGTACCGAGCCAATAAGCCGTCTGGAAGATTAAATATTTCCTCTTTTAGGCTGCTGTTGTAATAAGTTATAGTCCATTTCATAAAAGTAATTGTAGCATATATGCTATAAAAGAAAAGCATAAGAATATTCATTCGCCAGGAGTTTCTCATCTTCTCTTGGCTCAAAATAAAAAGCCCACTAAGTGGGCTTTTTTATTGAACGCGCCCGTCCTGGCCGCTCGACCTTCAGGCGCTATTCGCGCCCAAAAATGCAATCCTGCATTTTTATCGAACTAAAATATTTATTTCGTCGGGAGTTCTCATCTACTCTTAAGCCAAAAATAAAAAACCCGCTATGCGGGTTTATTTATTTTTCGCGCCCGGAGAGATTCGAACTCCCGACACCCTGGTTCGAAGCCAGGTACTCTATCCAACTGAGCTACGGGCGCAGATGGGCAAGAATTATGAAGCGTGAAGTGCAAATATACAAGAGGAAGATGTTATTAGTTATAAAACAATACAGCTTCCACTGTAATATCTTAAACAGACGCTATGGATGGAAAATCCAAGTTTTTTTGATTCATTTCTTCCTGGGTTTCGACTGTTGGGGAAATTTGTACTGCTGGTCGAGGGCGGAAATAAACGACATTAGTGATGTCTTGTAATGGTCGTGACGCATAATTTTTGTTATGCATCTGATCAACTTTTCGGAACCATTTGTGGGTTTCTTCAATATCAACATTATTGCATTGAGCCAGTAGTTTAATTTCATTTTTTAAATGAGTATCTGATTTGCCGGTTGTAGCTAGCTGTAATAGCTGTGTTTTTTTAGCTTCTATTAAAATCCTTGCCTTCGTTTTTAAGCCATCAGCAAAGTCTTTTAGGTGGGTAATGAGTCCGTTAAGATGCTCAGGATGGCATAAAATATAATCTTTAGATTCGAGTTTATAGGTAGCGAGATGATTGGCAATTTGTTCCAATTCTAATACGCTTCTTGGCGCCGGCTTTTTTGACCAGAATTCAAACTTTTTCCAGCCATTTCTATTGCGAACCAGCTGATAACTTTGCTTTTTCATTAATTCATTTTTTGCTTGCTGTTTTTGCTTGATCTCTTTGACTAAAACAAACGATTTGAAATGGCCAGCCTGAGCAGCATCTTCTAGCAGGCATAAAGCTAACTCATCTAGGGTCGAAATTGCCCCAGATCTTGCAGAGAAGGCAGGGTATGAAAAAGCAAAGTCATAATCTTGTGAAGTTTTAAAGTTGAGAATGATTCTCGCTAAATTTAAATAATCTTGGGGTTGGGTAGGTTTCTTTTCAAGATAAATCCTAGCTTCTTGAGAGGTCCCCGGCTTATAAGTGAATAGTTGCAGGGAATTTTCTATGTTAAGTGCTAAATCAGCGCGAGTTGTCACGAAATGGTCTAAGGTTGGAACCGCTGTTTTGCACTCTTCAATAATGAAGAGGGTGTTTCGTAAAGATGCCATGGCTTCCCCGCTGTTTATATTGTGATTATTAGGCGAGGATTTTATCAAAAAAAGCACATGAAGTCAAAAAATGGACAGGAGAAGTGGTCGGGGCGACAGGATTTGAACCTGCGGCCTCTGCCTCCCGAAAGCAGCGCTCTACCAAGCTGAGCTACACCCCGATTTGAACCCGGTTAATAAGAGCGGGCCACAACAAACTCGGCCAAATCATGAAGGGCTTGGCGGTAGGGGGAGGCGGGAACCTCAATTAAAGCAGCACAAGCCTTTTGAGCATACTGTTTGGCGACGTGGCCAGTGTACTCAATCGCCTTAGTCGATTCAATGATCTCGAGTATGGCAGGAAGCTGAGTTGTATCGCCCATTTCTATTGCTTTACGTATCAATTCAACTTCAGCCTTTGAGCCTTTGCGCATGGCATGAATCATGGGTAAAGTGGTTTTGCCCTCAGCGATATCATTGCCAAGGCTTTTGCCTGTTTGTTCAGCGTAATCGAGAGCATCATCAATAAGTTGATAAGCCAGTCCTAGATTTGAACCATAATCACGCATCAATTTCATTTGGTTCTGATGGTTCTCAATTGATTCGGAGGTGGCAATACCGAGCTCTGCTGCTACTTCAAATAGCTTGGCTGTTTTGCGATGAATAACATCAAAATAAATTTCTTCGGTGGTGTCAGCGCTGTGTGCATGTACAAGCTGTAAGATCTCACCTTCAGCAATGTAGTGAGTAGCTTTAGCAAAAACATCAAGCACATATTGGTTGTGTAAATCGACAACGATTTGAAAAGCGCGAGAATAAAGAAAATCGCCCACTAAAACACTGGCTTCATTTCCCCAGACTATATTTGCTGTTTTATGACCACGACGCATGGCAGAGTTATCCACTACATCATCATGCAATAATGTTGCAGTATGAATTAATTCGATAACTGCAGCGAGCTGAACGGGATGGTCGCTATGATGATTAAATGCCTTTGCGCTAAGTAATAAAATTAAAGGACG
>CAZXFO010000075.1:0-2430 GCA_964639745.1 uncultured Coxiellaceae bacterium
TTACTTGTTGGCCAACTTCGATATAGGGCTTAGCTCCTGGGCTAGGGGAAAGGTAAACGGTTCCTACCATAGGAGCTTTTATTGCAGGTTTACTGGGCGCAGCTTCTTTAGCAGGCGTTGCAGGCTCGTTGCTAGCCTTTGCTGCGGGGGCTGGGTTTTCGGCTGGAGCAGCATAGCTCATAGGGGCAGCTTGAGCGATGATTGGGCCTTTATTAATTTCACGGGTAATCCTGACGGATTCCTCGCCTTCACGGATTTCAATTTCGGCAATGCCGGTTTCTTTAATTAATTCAATAAGTTTTCGTACTTTGCGCATATCCATAGTCATGCGGCTCCTTCATATGGAAAACGAGGGAAGGAATTGTGCATGATCCGGAGCGTTTTGTCCAGATGCCTGCAAGTTCTTAGAATTTGGCTGCAATTATGTAATCAGCGGCGGAAGAAGCGGTGGCTTATGTAGCTAAAAAAAGCTGGTAGCAAAGATATTATGATGATAGCCAGAATGACCGTAGAAAAATGCTCCTTAATGAAAGGCAGATTTCCAAACCAATAGCTGCTATAAAGCAAACTGCCTATCCAAAGCAGAGCACCTACAATATTATAAAAAACAAATTTATGCATCTTCATTGTGCCCATGCCGGCTACAAAGGGGGCAAAACTTCTTATAATAGGCATAAAACGGGCTAAAATAAGCGCTTTGCCACCATGCTGTTCATAAAAGTGGTGTGCTTTTGTAAGATAGTCAGGATTAAAAAGCCATGATTTTGAAGCATAAAATACACGTGGGCCACAGAATCGACCTATGGCGTAATTAATCATGTTGCCAGCAAAGGATGAGATAACCAGTAGGGTAAACAGTAGATGCACATTTAATGTTTGGGGGGTACTAGCAGCTAAAGCACCAGCAGCAAATAAAAGTGAATCACCAGGCAAAAAAGGAAAAACCACAAAGCCAGTTTCACAAAATATAATTAAAAATAAAATTGCATAAGCCCACTGGCCGTAATTTGTAACCAATAGAGTAAGATGATGATCTAGGTGTAAGACTAGATCTATAAAATAATGTAAGGTTTCCATAAATAATTTTTATATAAAGTGAGGGAATGATAATGACATTTCTGGTACCCCCGCGTCAATTTCCAAAAACCAGATTACGACGTTCGCGCTATAGTGATTTTTCGCGCGAACTTGTGGCTGAAACACATTTATCTGCAGGTGATTTGATTTTTCCAATGTTTGTGATGGAAGGTGCAAATAAGAGAGAAGCTATTTTATCAATGCCAGGCATTGAGCGAGTTTCGCTTGATTTATTATTAAAAGAAGCTGAAATATTATTAGCATTAGGTATTCCTGCAGTTGCACTTTTTCCTGTTATTTCCGTTGATAAAAAATCATTAGGCGCTGAAGAGGCGTATAACGAAAAAGGGTTGATTCCAACTGTTGTGCGCGCTTTAAAGCAAAGGTTCCCTGAGTTGGGGGTGATCACTGATATTGCTTTAGATCCTTACACAGCTCATGGCCAAGATGGCGTTATAAATGATGATGGGTATGTTTTAAACGATGAAACAAATGCCATTTTAGTACAACAAGCTCTAATTCATGCCGATGCTGGGGTTGATGTAGTTGCTCCTTCTGACATGATGGATGGCAGGATAGGTATTATTAGAGAGGCTTTAGAAAAAGCTAATTACGTTAATACCCAAATCCTTGCTTACTCGGCTAAGTATGCTTCGAGTTTCTACGGTCCATTTAGAGATGCGGTAGGTTCTGCTGCAAATCTGGGTAAGGCAAATAAAGCGCAATATCAAATGGACCCTCGAAATAAAGACGAAGCTTTGCACGAAATCGCTTTAGATCTTGCAGAAGGGGCGGATATGGTTATGGTCAAGCCGGCTATGCCTTATCTTGATATTATTAGACAAACTAAAGAAACTTTTAAAGTGCCTACGTTAGCCTATCAAGTAAGCGGAGAGTACGCCATGTTGAAAGCTGCTGGACAAGCAGGCTGGTTAAATGAGCGAGCTGTCGCTTTAGAATCTTTAACAGCAATAAAGCGCGCTGGAAGTGATGCTATCCTAACTTATTATGCTAAGCAGGTAGCTGAATGGTTGTAATTCCTCCGCAGGGATTGCAGTCTTGGCTGTATGATGCTGGATCTTTCGTTAACCGTTTACAGCAGCAACAAATGCAACCTTATGTTGTGATTTTAAAACAAGATTGGCAATATCCTGAAGAGGATGAAAGGCTACTTTTAGAGCAAGCTCCGCGGCAATATGTTTTTATTAGAGAAATATTAATAAAGCATGCGGATTTACAATTAATGTTTGCACGTACCATTATACCGAAAGCTACTTTGACTGGCGCCGAGCGAAAATTACAGTATTTGGGTACACGTACACTTGGCTCAGTTTTATTTGCTTATCCAGATAT
>CAZXFO010000076.1:0-9235 GCA_964639745.1 uncultured Coxiellaceae bacterium
TTAGGCCAATATCGAACCTTGGGCGAAACCATTGATGATGCCGTGGGTGAGGCTTTTGATAAAACCGCTAAGCTGCTGGGTTTGGGATATCCTGGGGGTGCGGCTTTAGCCAAACTGGCTGAGCAAGGCAATCCTAATCGCTTTCAATTTCCAAGACCCATGTTAGATAGGCCGGGGCTAGATTTTAGTTTTAGTGGCTTAAAAACTTTTGCTTTACGGACCATAGAGCAGAATGGCGGCAATAATATGGATGACCAAACCCGCGCGGATATTGCTAAAGCTTTTGAAATGGCAGTTACCGATACGCTGGTTGCTAAGTGTCGTCGTGCATTGCGAGAGGTGTCTTTGTCGCGTTTAGTGGTGGCAGGTGGGGTAGGTGCCAATAAATCATTACGACAGGCATTATTAACGCTGGGTGAGAAAGAAAATGTTGCTATTTATTTTCCTCGTTTAGAGTTCTGTACCGATAATGGAGCGATGATTGCTTTTGCAGGCTGCCAGCGGCTCTTGGCTGGGCAAAGAGATGATTTGGCAATTAAAGTCCAGGCGCGGTGGAGTTTGGAAGGCTGCACTATTACGAGTTAGTCAGGACAATGATGCCGGTTGTTGATTTTTCTTACCGATCTTACTTTCGGTGCCCGCGAGAAGTTTTTGAATGTTAGCATGATGGCGTGCTATTAATAAGGCGCTCATGATAGCAATAATTCCTGCACTGCTTATTCCAAAAAAATACCAAGCATATAAAGGTGCAAGTGCCATCATGGTTAAAGCCGCTAATGATGAATAACGAAATGCAAAAGCTACCACCAACCAGGTAGCAATCATAGCTGCGCCTAGGCGCCAATCTAATGCTATGGACGTGCCTAACGCTGTTGCGACTCCTTTACCTCCCTCAAAGCGAAAAAATAAAGGAAAAAGATGACCGAGAAAAGCGCTTAAGGCAATTAGCGATAATTCAAAAGATGAAAAATCAAAATAATGACAAGCTAAGACAGGAATTAAGCCTTTTAACATATCACCAGCAAGTGTTAAAGCAGCGGCTTTTTTCCCGCCGATGCGCAGAACATTGGTTGCCCCTGGATTCTTAGAGCCTTGGGTTCGTGGGTCTGGCAGCCCCATGAGGCGGCAAACCACAATTGCGCTCGATAAAGAGCCGAAAAGGTAGGCAATAATACAAGTAGCAACTATAGTTAAGGGTATATTCATGCGCAGGATTATGAGATTTAACTGAAAAGATTGCAAGAATCATGCGAGATGGCGCTTAAGCTCCTGAATCTGTTACTATTAATACTTTGCATCCATAAGGTGGATAACAAGTGTCTTATAATACTGAAAACTTAATCTGGATTGACTTAGAAATGACCGGCTTGGATGTATCGCAAGACCGTATTATTGAAATCGCAACCATTGTGACCGACTCTCAATTAAATGTGGTGGCTGAGGGTCCGGTATTTGCTATTCATCAAAGTGATGAGGCATTAGGTAAAATGGATGATTGGAATGTTAAGCACCATAATGCATCTGGCTTAGTGACTCGCGTAAAAGAAAGTACTGTCACAGAGGCGGAAGCAGAAGCAGCTACTCTCGTGTTTTTACAAAAATATGTATCAGAAAAGCAATCGCCTATGTGTGGCAATAGTGTTTGGCAAGACCGTCGTTTCTTATCAAAATATATGCCAACATTAGAGCAATATTTTCATTATCGTTTGGTTGATGTAAGCACCATAAAAGAGCTTGCTCGTCGTTGGGCGCCTAAAATTTATGGTGGTATACAAAAGGAATCCAAACATTTAGCTTTAGATGATATCCGTGAATCAATAGAAGAGTTAAGATATTACCGAACACATTACTTACGTGCCGATTAAGGGGGTCTACCATGATGCTTCTGAATGCACCGATTCCGGTTTATCAAACAGCCCAGATTCGTGAATTAGAAAAATTAGCAGAAGAGCGTTTTGGTATTTCCAGCGAAGTCTTAATGCAGCGTGCTGGTAAAGCTGCTTTAGAGTGCTTAGTGCGACAATGGCCTAAAGCTCGCAAAATAGCTGTAGTTTGCGGTACGGGTAATAATGGGGGCGATGGTTATGTTGTCGCTCGACTAGCGAGAGAGCGTGGCTTGACGGTCACCGTTTGGCAAATAGGCGAACTGCGTAAACAAAAAGAAGCGGCGCAACGCGCTTATGAAGCCTGCAAGAAAGCTAATGTGATCATTCAAGTAACACAAGAACAATTTAGCATTACAGATGTGGATGTAATTGTTGATGCTATTTCTGGCTTAGGCTTGCATAGTGAAATGCGAGCAGAAACGCGTACCGCTATTGATGCTATTGCCGCAGCAAAAGTTCCTGTATTAGCCATTGATCTTCCTTCGGGTATTGATGCGGATAATGGACGAGTTTGGGGGGCGGCTGTTCGAGCTAATGTAACAATATCCTTTATCGGCTTAAAATTGGGTTTGTTGACTGGCAAGGGTGTAGGTTATGCGGGTAATGTAATTTGTCATGATTTGCAATTACCTACTGAGTTGTTTTCGCTTGTTAACCCGATCGCAGAAAAACTACAGCACGCTGCTTTATCTGCTTACTTAAAACCTCGAACACGTGATCTTTATAAAAACGAAGCAGGGCATGTACTGCTTGTGGGAGGTGATCATGGCTACACCGGTGCTATTCGTTTAGCTGCTGAAGCGGCTTTACGTGTTGGCGCGGGCTTAGTCAGCATCGCAACCCGTCCTGAGCATGCGCAAATGATTAATACAAATCGCCCCGAAATAATGTGTCATGGTGTATCAACAGCTACAGATTTAAGAGCGTTAATGGCGAGAGCCACGATGATTGTTATTGGCCCCGGCTTAGGCCAATCGGATTGGGCTCAAGAGCTTTTAGAAGAGGTATTTAAAAGTAAATTGCCATTATTAGTTGATGCCGATGGGCTCAATTTATTAGCCAAAAATCCAATCAAACGTGATAACTGGGTATTAACACCGCATTCGGGTGAGGCTGCGCGTTTGTTGCAAGGTGAGAAAGAAGAAATAGCTTTAGATCGTTTGAATGCTTTAAAAGCCATGCAGCAAAAATATGATGGCATCGTTGTTCTGAAAGGAGCGGGAACACTTATTCAATCGGGTAACACGCTGGCAACACTTTGCCCTTATGGCAACCCTGGTATGGCTTCTGGTGGTATGGGCGATGTTTTAAGTGGGGTTATTGGTAGTTTGATTGCCCAAGGGTTGCCGCTAGATGTGGCCGCTAAGCTGGGTGTTTGCATTCATGCAATGGCAGCTGATGAAGCAGCTAAAGAGGGTGGTGAACGCGGAATGATTGCATCTGATTTAATGCCCTTTCTCCGTAAGCTCGTTAATACAACTGGACCCTTATGGCCGAAACCTTAATTAAAATTGCAAACGAAGAAGAGATGCTTAGTTTTGGTGGACAGCTGGCGCAACAATGTTCGCCTCCTTGTGTAATCTTCTTGCATGGCCCGCTTGGTGCTGGCAAAACAACATTGGTCCGAGGTTTTCTGCGTAGTTTAGGTTATACCGAGAAGGTCAAAAGCCCATCTTATAATCTCGTTGAGTATTATGATGTCGCAGGGAAAACCATCTTCCATTTTGATTTTTATCGCATTCGTGACCCCCACGAACTCGACTTTATCGGGCTCCAAGATTTTTGGCAGGCTTCTTCAATTTTTTTAGTTGAATGGCCAGAAAAAGTAGCCCATTTATTACCTGCGGTCAGCATTGATTGTCATTTGGAGTGGGATGGTGATGGTCGCCAGGTGCGAATTGAGCGACATACTGATTAGTTACGAGAGTTTATCCGTTTACTTTCTATGGATTATTCGATCTTGAAGATTTTCTCGCAGGATTAGGGGTGAGACTGTAATTTCCCTGATTTCCCTTTGAGCTCTGTCGATACAATTTTCCCCACTCAAGGGCGCCTTGATTCTGGTGCTGAGAACTTGATTGTTCTTGCTTTGTTTCAGAAGAGCGATCAGGATCTGAGTTATAAGTAGCAAGGCGGCGTTTTGCAAGACTAGGGGTATTTTCTTCAGAGTCACTCGTATTATAGTTAATTACAGCAAGCTTCACCGCTAAATCAAATGGACAAGAAAATAAAGCTTTAATAAAACGGAAAGGTGACTTGAAAAGAGTTTGGAAGAAAGGCTCGCGGTGTCTTTCATAATGCTTCGGGTTCTGCATATCATATTCCGGGCTTTTAATGAAAGCAAAGTAGGTGGCATAAAGTGGGCTGATGATAATGCCTGCTAAAAATCCGATAAAATAAAGCAAGGCGCTGCCATTTTCTGGAAATTCTCGAGTACGTGCATAATGATCTTTATAAAACAGCTCATTTTCATCTTTTACCCAATTGCGCGTCGTATTATAAATGTTGCTGAACAAGCTTCTGCCTAAGTTAGGGAGGAAATAAATCAGCCAGGCAGAAAATTTTTGTTCGCGGAAGTTCTTAATGACATCACTAATGACTGCTGCAGGTAACCGAATGAAGCTATAAGTAAGTCCTGCTATAAACATGAATGCTAACCTGAGCAGACGCGATAAAGCTTCAATAAACCCAAGTTCTAGCGGCGGTGTTTTGAGGTTATTATTTAATTTTGCCCAATCCGAATTATCCAATACATAATCATCTTTATCTTCTTGAAAATTTATCCTTTGAGTTATGCTTGACGATCTTCTATAGTTCTTTTTAGCTTTCAGTAAAGCTTTTTTGACGTCGTTAGCTGCGGAGACGATGGGGTATATTAAGGTAAGCCCAATGGCTTTAAATAATCTAGGGATAATGCCATTGCTGATTCTTTTGTTTATCTTGGTCGAAAAGCGCCTTCTTTCTTCGCTAGTTGCTGGAGCAAGTGGTTTGGAGGAATAGGAGTCGAGTTCTTTAGAAAACTTAAGAGGCATAGTGACTATACCTCTTGTAAATCCGCGAACAGCTGAAACAGTGCAGTGTAAACCGGTTATGACTTTACTCATTTTACCTCCCTGTAATACTCCGTTATTTTCTAGCTACTCCCGATGCAATTGCTGCATTATAAACAGCAGTTGAAACCCGTTCTTTTAACCGAGGATCTAACATTTTCGGCAAAATATAGCTGTGGCCGAAATGATATTCCTTTTCATTGGGGTAAGACTGCTTTACCAATTCTGGTACTGGTTCTTTTACTAAATCTTTAATAGCATGTACAGCTGCTAATTGCATAGCGCCATTGATACAAGTTGCATTAGCATCCAGGGCGCCGCGGAAGATATAAGGGAAAGAAAGAGCGTTATTCACTTGATTAGGATAATCGCTGCGCCCTGTTGCCATTAAAATGTCATTGCGTACAGCAAATGCAATTTCAGGTAAGATTTCAGGGGTTGGATTGGAAAGTGCAAAAATAATCGGGTTTTTGGCCATCGAGCTAAGCATTTCTGCTGTTAAAATGCCAGGGCCTGATACGCCAATAAATACATCAGCATTCACCATGGCGTCTGCTAATGTGCGTTTAGTAGTCTTAACAGCAAACTTTCTTTTGAAATCGTTTAAGTCGGCACGTTCATCATGAATGATGCCGCCTCTATCAATCATAAAGATATTGTCATGCTTAGCGCCAAGCTGCATTAATAGCTCTATAGAAGCAATGCCAGCAGCGCCAGCACCTGCACAAACAATGGTAACTTCTTCTAGTTTTTTATTCTGTATTTCTAGCGCGTTTAATAAGCCAGCAGCGACCACAATAGCAGTGCCATGCTGGTCATCGTGCATGACGGGTATGTTTAAGCGTTCTTTTAGGGCTTTCTCAATAGCAAAACATTCAGGCGCTTTAATATCTTCTAAATTGATGCCACCAAAAGTAGGTGCAATGCGAGCGACTGTTTCAATGAATCCTTCAGGATCATCGCAGTCAATTTCAATATCAAATACATCAACGTCAGCTAGGTGTTTAAAAAGAACTGCTTTCCCTTCCATTACAGGTTTGCTTGCTAGAGCGCCGACATTACCTAGGCCGAGTACAGCTGTGCCATTTGAAATGATTGCCACTAAGTTGCCTTTATTGGTGTAGCGATAAGCGGTTTCGGGGGATTTAGCAATTTCATTGACCGGCTCTGCCACTCCAGGGGTGTAGGCTAGCGATAAATCATGCTGTGTAGCGGTAGGCTTGGTCAAGGCAATACCAGTTTTTCCTGGAAAGGGGCTTGCATGATAATCAAGGGCGGCCTGACGTAGTTTTTCTGACATGATATATCTCTTATAAAAAAGTTGGATGCGGCTTTAAGTGCCTGGTGATGGCACGTTCCGGGCCTTTGAAGCGGCCCGGTTACATGAAGGCAAGCAATAGAGCTTATTTGCCTTTTTTAGTTGTTTCTTTTTTTGCTGTTGCTTTTTTGACTGTTTCTTTTTTGCTTTCAGTGGCTTGCGTTTCTGCCTTAACAGGTTTAGCAGCAGCTTGGCTATACTTTTGACGGAAACGATCAACACGGCCCGCGGTGTCGATTAATTTTTGTGTTCCGGTGTAAAAAGGATGGCACTTAGAGCAAATTTCAATGTGTAAATCGTGGCCTAAAGTGGAGCCGGTAACAAAAGAGTTACCACAGCTGCAGGCAACTTTTATTTCTTTATATGCTGGGTGAATTTCAGGTTTCATTAATTTCGCCTCAATTGGATCTTCGACCGTGCATGTTAAACGAACAGCCAACCTAGAATCAAGTAGAAATTCGTTGTCTTATTGACGGAAGCTAGATACCGCTTATAATCGGTGGGCATTTTTTGTTTTTAAGGAAAAATTATGGCTCATCTCATTGATTTATTCATAAGTCCTGCTTATGCAGACAGCGTAGCGCCTGCGGCGGCAAATAATGGCGGCAGTCCTATTTCGTTGACCATTATGTTTACAGTTTTCTTCTTATTTTTCTATTTTTTAATGTGGCGCCCTCAAAATAGACGTGCGAAAGAGCATCGTGAGTTGATTGGTTCATTAGCTAAAGGCGATGAAGTGGTGACCTCAGGTGGAATTCTGGGCAAAATCAATAAAGTGACTGAGCAATACGTTACTTTAGCTATTCAAGATAGCACCGAGATTATGGTGCAAAAATCTGCCATAGCAAATGTGTTGCCTAAAGGAACAATTAAGTCGCTCGAATAATAAATAAAGGAATATTGATTTCTCATGATTACTAACCGTTATCCCATATGGAAAAATTTGCTTATCTTGGCCGTCGTGGTAATTGGGTTTATCTATGCATTACCAAATATCTATGGTGATTACCCAGCAGTGCAGGTGACAGGTAGCAATGCTACTGTTGTTGTAAATGATAGCACTGTCGTTTTAATTACTGAGGCGCTGCAGAAAGCTAATGTGGCATACGAGGAAATTAATCGGGATAACCGTTACATCATGTTAAGATTTAATTCCACCGATGCACAGCTTAAAGCGAAAGACATCATTCAGCAGGTTTTAGGAGAAGGGTATTTAGTTGCTATTAATATGGAACCTGCTGCTCCTCAATGGTTAAAAAAGCTACAAGCTCAGCCGATGAAACTAGGCTTGGATTTGCGAGGCGGAGTACATTTTCTTCTGCAAGTTGATGTAGATTCAGTTTTACAGCAGCGCGTAGAAGGGGACTTACATAACATTACCCAAGTTTTGCGTGATGAGCGAATTCGTTATATGGGTGTCAATCGTAAAGGCTCACAGGAAATAGTCGTACAGTTTAGAGACCTCGACACTTTAAATGATGCTTATAATGTTTTAGCTCGACGCTATCCTGAATTTACTTGGACTAAAAATACAACTCAGGACCCGCTTGAGATTCAAGGGATTTTATCGCCGGTTGCTTTACATCAAGAGCGCCGAGAGATACTTGAGCAAGCGATGAATATTTTGCGTAACCGCGTTAACGAGTTAGGAATTTCGGAAGCAGTTGTGCAGCAGCAAGGTGAAACGCGAGTAGCTGTTGATCTACCAGGTGTACAAGATACGGCGCAAGCAAAAAATATCTTGGGTAAAACCGCAACATTAGAATTTCATATGGTGGATGATGCTAGCAATGCTTTCGCTGCTCAAAGTGGAGCAGTGCCGCCCGGTGATCGTATATATAACTTTCAGGGGCAGCCTATTTTATTAAAAAATCAGGTAGTTTTACGGGGTTCTTCTATTGTCAGCGCCAGTGCGAGCTTTGCTGAAGATGGTCGTCCTTCCGTTAGTGTTCGGTTAAGCGGTGAAGGTCAAAGCCTCTTTACAAAGACTACAGCGGAAAATATCGGGCATCCCATGGCGGTGGTTTATGTTGAAGTAAAATCTAAAGCCGCTGACGTAAATGGTCAGACCGATATTACCTATCAAACAGAGAGGCAGATTATTAGTGCGCCTATCATTCAAAGTGCATTAGGCAGCAACTTTCAAATTACTGGTATCAAAAATCCTGAAGAAGCGCGTACGCTAGCTTTACTGTTACGTGCCGGCGCTTTACCTGCTCCAGTAACAATTATTGAAGAGCGTCAGGTTGGCCCTAGCTTAGGTAAAGAAAATATTCGCATGGGGGTGTTGTCAGTAGAAGTCGGAATGGGGCTTGTTATTATATTTATGGCGCTTTATTACGGTGTGATGGGCGTTATTGCTGATATCGCTTTACTTATAAATTTGGTGTTAATTGTTGCAGTACTTTCAATACTTGGCGCTACTCTTACTCTGCCCGGTATTGCTGGTATAGTTTTAACTATGGGTATGGCGGTTGATGCTAACGTACTTATTTTTGAACGTATTCGTGAAGAGTTGCGTAATGGTATGAGTGTGCCAGCAAGTATATTTTCAGGTTACGACAAAGCATTTGTGACCATTGTCGATGCTAACTTAACAACATTGATTGTAGCCATGGTGCTCTTTGGTTTAGGTTCAGGCGTTGTGAAGGGCGTAGCTGTAACACTAACCATTGGTATTATCACTTCTATGGTTACCGCTATCACAGGTACACGAGCTATAGTTAATTTAATATACGGTCGTCGTTCAATTAAACGCATTTCAATTGGGATGTAAAACATCATGGAATTTTTTAAACATAATACGAAAATTAATTTTATGGGCCAACGTAAGTGGGCCGCGCTACTGTCAATCATCATGTTTGGATTGTCGATCTATTCCTTGGTCGTTTATCGTTTGAATTGGGGATTAGATTTTACGGGAGGCACACAAATTCATTTAGCTTTTCCTGAATCAGTTAATGTCACTCAGGTGCGTGAAA
>CAZXFO010000077.1:0-15016 GCA_964639745.1 uncultured Coxiellaceae bacterium
AATTTGCCAAGTTCTGCGCCTTTAGATAGAAAAATATCTTCCTGGTCGATGTAGTTGCGGGTCACAATCTTCTTTGATTTTTCTATTAAGCCCCAAATTGTTTGGATTTGACCAACAAGCATAGCGCCAATCAAAATAACAGCCATTGGTCCTGCAGGGCTTTCAAATAAACAAACGAGTCGCTCATTGCGGCTAAATAGGTGAGGAATCATTTCGGTAGCAGTTGCATTAACTGAAAATAATTTACCTGGTACATAGATGGTTTCAACGAGTTTGCCTTCTAAAGGCATGTGAACTCGGTGATAATCGCGAGGTGATAGGTAGAAGGTAGCAAAGCTGCCATTTTGAAATGAGGCGGCTGAAGGATGGTTCCCTAATAAAGAAGTAAGTGAATAGTAGACACCCTTGGCTTGAAGCAAGGTGTCATCTTGCATAGTACCAATTTGGGATAAGCAGCCATCGACAGGATTTACCACCGTGTTATTGCCAGCTGCTACTGGACGAGCTGAATTTTTAACAGCACGTGTGAAGAAAGCATTAAACGAGGGATAGTCTTCGGGATTCTCAATCTGAGCAATTGACATATCAACATTATAGCGGCGAATAAAACGGCTGATCATGTAGTTCTTAAGTTTTTTGCAGGTTGAATTAGCAGCTAGGCCCATTAAATAGGAAAGAAAATGCTGAGGCACAATGTATTGAAGCAAAATAAACAATCTTTTTTTAGTCATTTAAGCGCCTGCAATTTTGTTAAAAGTAGTAATTATCTGTGAAGCGGGGGTGCCATAAGGTAATAGCGCGACCCATTTGGCTTGTGGATTAATTAACAATATGGATGAGCTATGCTGAATGTTGTTGCTTTTATCAGCCTGAGCAAAGATGCCAAATTGTTGTTGTAGCTGCTGCATTTCTTGCTGTGTGCCTGTTGCCCCAATGAAATTATTATTGAAGGATGACGCATAGTGACTGACGTCTTCAGCTGAGTCTGATTCATCGAGTGAAATGAAAAGGATTTGCAAATTTTTGTATTGACCGCTTAATTGTTGGTAAACATGTTTTAGTAAATTGAGATTTTCTGGACATACATCAGAACAATGCGTATAGCCAAATAACAAAAAAGTCCAATGATCTATTAAATCTTTTTCAGTAAATTTGCTTGTGGCAGTTGTTATTTGAAATGGATTAATTAATCGTGGCTTATCAAACACGGTAACTTCGGCGGATTCTGGATTTTTATCTTTAACTGCCAGAAATATAATGCAGATGCCCAAAGCAATAATGCAAAATAATGCCCCATATATTTTTAATATAGATTTTTTTGGCTTTCGCATACTCTACCCATTTAATAATAAGTAACGATCACAGGCCATTGCCAAGAACAGAATAAATAAATACAGCATGGAATAAAAAAATGTAAATAATGCCAAGCGTGGTTTTTTATCTGAAATACACAGCTGAATTGCATAATAAAGAAGGCCCGTGCCTAATATGCTAGCTACCACTAAATAAAACCAACCGCACATATTTATCGCAAAAACCATCAAACTGCTAGCAACGGTTAAAACACTGTAAAGCAAGATGTTTAATTTAGTGTAGGGTATGCCGTGGGTTATAGGCAACATTGGAATTTCAGCACGCTCATAATCTGTGTATCGATAAACAGAAAGCGCCCAAAAGTGTGCTGGAGTCCAAGCAAAAATGATTAATACTAATAATAAGGGCTGAGCATCAATTGCACCAGTAACAGCGGTCCAGCCTAATAAAGGCGGCATGGCGCCAAATATTCCGCCTAATACTATATTTTGTGGAGTGTTAGGCTTCAGGTAAAGTGTGTAACAGAATGCGTAACCAACAGCCGTGGCAAAAGTAAGCCATGCTGTCATGGTATTGACATAAAAATACAGTATAAAAAATCCTATTAAGCTCAGTAATATGGCAAAGCTCCAAGCACGTTTGGGATCAACTCTGCCCGCTGCTACTGGACGATGGTTGGTTCTTTCCATTAAGGCATCGGTGCGTCGCTCAACAATGTGATTAACAGTAGCAGCAGCACTAGATAGAAAAGCGATACCAATAGTAGATAAAGCCCATAAGCTAAATTCCAAGGTGCCTTGCGAGGCTAGATACATACCTATCCACGCTGTAAACAGCATAAGCAAAACAACTCGTGGTTTGCACAAAATAAAATAATCGCGCCAACCACTTATGTGTGCAGGTGAAACGGATTCGCTGTTATTGATTGAGTTCATGTAAGTTTTCTCTGACGATAAAGACGTACCACAATGTACAGCATGGTTAATAATAAGAATGCAGCTACTGTGTGATGAGGCAATGCTATTGTCACAGGACGTAGCCAAACTATGTTGAGTATCCCTAAAGTTATTTGCAACAATAATAAGCTTAATAATATTATTCCAGGACGTCGCATGTAAGGCTGTGCAATTAAAGCCAAGCTAAACAGGCCAAGATAAATCAAAGTTATTAAAGCGCCAAGGCGATGAAGCATATGGATGGTGATTAGATCAGTATGTAAGGCGCTAAAATTCAATGGCGGTAGTAGCTGGCCATTACAATAAGGGAAATCAATACAAGCTAAACCAGCGTAGTGAGTAGCTACCCACCCTCCCAGTTTTATTTGGCAAATTAAAATAATTAAACCTAAAATGGCCCACCCTTTTAATGGATTGCTTCGAGCCGAATAGGGGTGTTTAAGCAGAAGCCACATCATCCATAACGCGCTCATGACTGAAAAACCTAACATGAGATGACCCACCACAATGGCAGGCTTAAGGAGTTCAGTAACGGTCAACATGCCGAGTGTAATTTGTCCCAGCATGATTACAATTAAAGATTGGCTTAACCAGAAAACTATGCGTGGTAAATTTTTTCTTTGTTGCCAGGAGGTGATAACGATAGCTAAGATCATTAACCCTTCTATGCCAGCTAAATAGCGATGGCGCATTTCATTCCAAGCTTTCTCATTTTCAACAGGAGCTTGTGGGTAAGCTTTGGTGGCTACTTGAACTTGCTCGTTAGTAGAGGGCGGGGTGAGATAGCCATAACAACGTGGCCAATCAGGACATGATAAGCCGGCATTTGTTAGACGGGTATATGCGCCTAAAATAATGACCATTACTGCTAAAGCAAAAGCAGCAAAAACTAAACGTGAATAAAATCGAGCAGGCTGACCTGCGTATGAGTGTTGTGAGTTTAGCAATTTGAGGCCCTCTAAAGCCTAGCCTTCGTTTAGCCGACAACTAGGGTTTTTCTTTGTGGAAATTCAAAACTAAGAATATTACCAATAAGCTAAGGGCAAAGGCAAACCATTGTACAGCATAGAGGGTATGTTTTTCAGGAGGCATGAAAGTCACTTTCCATTGCCGTTGAAAACCGTTAGGATCTTTGACGTCTAACCATAATATATAAGGTGCTAAAGGATAAGGCATAATGGGTGAAAGTTCTTTAAAATCAATATATTGAACACGAAGAGGGAAGTGGCTATTGGGTTCAGCCATAACCCCCATACTGTAATAAGCTGGCGGAGAATTTAAAGTACCTAGTATTGTGATCTTGCCCGGCACCGGTTCAATTTTTGGCAAAATAGCTCGATTTGAATCTGCCGCAACCCAGCCTCGATCAACCAGAATAGCTTTTGAGAAGCCGGCTATAACAAACGGAGTGTAAACCTCGTAACCTACTTTTCCTTCAAAAGTTTTATTATCTAAAAGAATAGTATGTGGGGTATCAAAATGGCCTCGTAACCGAGCCGGGGAAAAGCGGTTGTCTTGTGAGGAATCGAAAATTTCTACAGCAGAAATCGGCTGTTGTTGCATACGCTGAGTATAGCTTTGAATAAGAAGGCTTTTTTGCTTGGCACGTTGCTCTTGCCACGTGCCCAAGCTACAAAAAGCTAATACAAAAATAACAGTCAGCCACCAAAATTTAAACGTGAAATAATAACGTTTTCCGCATATACTAAAGCGCATGGCCATAGGTGTCGTCCGTAAAATACAATATTTAACCAGGTAAGTAGTGTAAGATGAATCCTATTATTGTAAAAGCTGTAATTGTACTTTTTATCTTCACCATCTTTATTTCTTTAGGAAGCGCACTTTATTATTTGGTGCAAGATAAAGGCGAATCGCAACGTACGATTCGAGCTTTAACCTGGCGTATCGGTTTATCTTTTTTGCTATTTGTATTATTATTAATCGCCTTTGCTCTAGGCTGGATACAGCCTCACGGAGCTTAAGCTTTACCAAAACACGAGGTGTACCATGTTCCGCGGATTAAACTTAGGTTCAATGCTTATCCTTTTAGCCATCGTTATGCTCTTATTCGGTACCAAACGCTTGCGCGATGTTGGCACTGATTTAGCTGTCGCTATACGCAGCTTTAGAAAAGGCTTGCTTGAAGAAGAAAAAGACGAAGGTCAAAAGAATGAACATCAGCATCAGTGAGATCATTGTTGTAATTCTCGTTGCTCTTATCGTCATTAAACCTGAACAATTACCTGGAGCTGCTTTTAAGCTAGGTCAGTGGACTAAAAGGTTTAAAACGACGGTGGCTAAATTACGCAATGAAATTGATGGTACTGTAAATAATGCTGTTTCTCAAAACACCTCAGCTAATTTAGAAAAGCCAGCTGAGAATTTGCTAGATAAATAACGCTAAATGAGCGCAACACAGAACATCCCAAACCCTAACCTCTTGCGCTTTTTAATTGAATTGCGTCGTCGATTAATTTTATCTGCAATAGTCATTACGCTTTTATTTTGTATCTTAGCTTATTTTTCTAACCCACTTTATAACTTGCTTGCCTTGCCTTTGCTTAAGCATATGCCGCAAGGCAGTTATTTAATCGCTACCCAGGTTATAGCGCCGTTATGGATTCCTTTTAAATTCTCTATGGTGGTTTCTGTTTTAATTGCAGTACCATTTTTGATTTATCAAGCCTGGGCATTTATTGCGCCTGCTTTATATGCGAAGGAGAGAAAGTTAGTCTGGCCGTTGCTTTTTGTCAGCACGTTTTTATTTTACTTAGGGATGGCTTTCGCCTATTTTGTAATTTTCCCTTTGCTTTTTGGATTTCTTGCTAAGGCTGCACCATTACATGTTGTTGTGGCGCCAGACATCACACAATATTTAGATTTCACCTTAAAAATGTTATTAGTATTCGGCACTATTTTTGAAGTCCCGATTGTAACGCTAGTGCTAATTTTAACAGGCGTGTGTAAACGCGAAGCGCTAATAAAAGCGCGGCCTTATGTGATAGTTGGAGCATTCATAGCTGGGATGTTGCTGGCTCCTCCTGATGTCTTTTCACAAACCTTGTTAGCTATACCATTATGGATGCTATTTGAAGTGGGGCTATTTTCAGCAAGATTCTTTGAAAAGAATATCTAGGCATAATGCTAAGGAATATTATGAGACTTTCTGCAATTTTATTCAGTTTGTTAAGTCTGATATGGATTTTAGGTTTTTCGGTAACCGCCAGCGCCTTTAATTTATCTTCAAGCAGTTTTGCACCCGGGAAAAATATTCCAGCACTATATACTTGCGATGGTAAAGATATCTCTCCAGCCTTAAGCTGGCAAGACGAGCCTGATAATACAAAATCATATATTCTGATTATGTCTGACCCCGATGCTCCCTCCGGTATTTGGTACCATTGGTTAGTATTCAATATACCAAGAAAGGTGCATGGCATTGCCGAAGGAGGTTATATTAAAGATAGCTTAACAGGAGTCAACAGTTGGGGTAAGCCTCAATATAATGGCCCCTGCCCTCCTATAGGGAGTTCTCACCATTATATTTTTGACTTATATGCTTTAGATGTCATGCTCAGCGTACCAACGGGAGCAAACCTAGAAAGCTTGCTTAGAGCTGCGCAAGGACATATTTTAGTGAAAACAAGTTTGAAGGGTTTGTTTTCTCATTAATTCTGAGAAGCGAGCTTAAGAAATTTTAAAACTTCTTCGTCACTCGTTTGATTAAAATCTTCATACCATTGCCCTACAGATTCCAAGGTTGCAGGATAATAAGAGCAAATTATTTGATCAGCTAATACCAACATTTTATTGCAAGTTGCTTGATCTGCCACCGGGATAGCCACAATAATTTCCTGAGGAAGGTATAAGCGCAGAGCTTGCAAAGCAGCATACATAGTGGCGCCGGTTGCAATACCATCATCCACTAAAATAATAGTATGGTTTTTCAAGGATAGTAGAGATTTATCCGGCCTATAAATTTTTTCGCGCCGTACTAATTCAATTTTCTCTTTAGCTATTACTGCTTCAATAGTTGCTTTTGTTAGGCCAAGCTGCTTAATCAGATTTTCGTCTAAAAAGATAATATCGCCTTGTGCTATAGCGCCAATAGCTAATTCTGGTTGTGTGGGTGCACCTAATTTCCTGACAATAAAAACATCCAAGGGGGCTTTTAGCTTTGTGGCAACTTCGTACGCAACCGGTACTCCGCCTCTAGGTAAGGCGAGCACTATAATATTTTTCTTAACGCGATAAGCAAGCAGCAGTTCCGCTAAGACCTGGCCAGCATGTTGTCGATTTAAGAATTTAACCATAAGGCCCCCTTAATAGATTTTAACATTAAGTACGATAGTGGATTGCATATTTTTTATAATTTAGGCAACAATACCCTCGAAAATTTAAACTATTTGAGAACAACGTGATATCTAATAGAAACTGTTCAATCGACACAAAAACTACAGCTCATATCAAACGCAAGTTTGAGCAAGATCAAAATGCTGTGAAAAAAATATGGAAGCCGATAAAGTTAGTTGTTGCGAATGCTCGTGTAGCGCCGCCAGTTGAGGAAGTTTCATCAAGCTTAAGCCAAGAAGCTATGCTGCAAAATGTTAGCGTGCCAGCAACAGTGTTAAAAAAAATGGGGCCTTAATTACTTGCCAATACAAAAACTAGAAAAAATACGGCCTAATAAATCTTCAGTACTGAATTCACCCGTTATTTCAGAAAGAGATTGTTGGGCTAGCCGTAAATTCTCAGCTACTAATTCTCCTGCTTTAGTTGTCACTAACTCAGTATAAGCAAAAGATAAAAATTCTATCGCATGATTTAATGCTTCGATATGGCGTTGCCGAGCAGAAAAAGTGCCTTCATTCTGTTTGAAGCCAATAACCGATTTGATGGCTTCTTTTAAAAAATCGACACCGATATTATGCTTTGCTGAGATTGCAACAATAGTTTGATCTTGCTGATAGGTGAGTGAAGGTTGTTCACTCAGTAAATCAATTTTATTACGAATGATAATAGTAGGAATGGAGCCCCATTCTAAAATAGGCTCAATGTTTTCTTCAGTTGTTACATAGAGAATTAAATCAGCCTGATTTATTTCATTATAGGCTCTTTTAATTCCTTCTTGTTCGATTGTATCTTCAGTTTCACGTAAACCAGCAGTATCAACGATATGTAATGGGATGCCATCAATGTGAATGTGCTCACGCAAAATATCACGTGTTGTGCCTGGTACGTCTGTAACGATAGCTAGATCTTTACCGCTTAGTTGGTTTAATAGCGTCGATTTGCCAACGTTAGGTTTGCCAGCAATAACAACAGATATGCCATTACGCAACAAACTACCTTGGTACGCTGCTTGCTTGACTGCATATATCTCATTCTTAATGTTTTCAAAGCGGCTACGCAAATTTTCATCCGAGAGGAAATCAATTTCTTCTTCTGCAAAATCAATAGCAGCTTCAATATAAGTTCGAAGTTGAGTAACCGACTCTACTAAACTATAAACGCGCTTTGAAAATTCACCTTGTAATGAACGCATTGCCGAGCGAGCTGCTTGTTCAGTTGAGGCTTGAATCAAATCAGCAATAGCCTCGGCTTGTGCTAGATCTAACTTACCATTTAAGAATGCGCGCTCTGAAAACTCACCAGGTTTCGCTAAACGAGCCCCAAGTTCTATTGCTCTTTGTATCAGTAATTTAACAATGACAGGGCCGCCGTGGCTATGTAATTCTAAAACGTCCTCACCCGTGAAAGAATTAGGTCCGGGAAAAATTATCGCTAGTCCATGATCAATAATCTGGTTAGTCTGATCAGTAAATTTAGTTAGATGAGCCGTACGAGCAGGAGGTAGTTTGTCTATTATAACTTGAGCAATTTCTGCCGTTCGTGGACCTGACAGGCGGACAATGGAAACACCGCCCTGACCAGGAGGAGTTGCTTCAGCAACTATTGTGTCAATAGTTGCTGATTTCTTCTTATAGTTGATCATTTAACCGTGCGCATGATGTACCACTGCTGAAGGAAGGATAAGATGTTATTTACAAACCAGTAAAGCATCAAACCAGCAGGGAAATTAATAAATAGCACCGTGAAAATGACCGGCATAAACATCATAATCTTAGCTTGGGTTGGATCTGGTGGGGGCGGGCTCAAGCGTTGTTGTAAGAACATTGAAGCGCCAACCAATAGAGGCAAGATGTAGAAAGGATCTCTTGCAGTAAGATCGTGGATCCACAACATAAAAGGTGCTTGCCGCAATTGTACGCTTTCTACTAAGACCCAATAAAGAGCAATAAAGACCGGAATTTGGATCAAAATAGGTAAGCAACCACCCATCGGATTTACCTTTTCTTGGCGATATAAATCCAAGGTAGCTTGAGTCATTTTTTGCTTATCATTAGCATATTGCTCTTTGAGTCTTTCTAAGCGAGGTTGAATTTTTTTGAGCATGCTCATAGAGCGATAGCTTTTGGCAGAAAGCTTGTAAAATAAAAGCTTGATGACCAGAGTAGTAAAAACAATAGCCCAACCCCAGTTACCAATAACATCGTGAATTTTTTGCATTAACCAAAAAATAGCAACTGAGATAAACCAGAAAACACCATAATCAATAGTCAGTTGTAGGCCAGGTGCTGCTTTTTCAAGATGATCTGCTAAAGCAGGGCCAGTGTAAAGCTTAGAGGTAACCACAGTTTTTTGGTTAGGCTCTAAATTGATGGCTGAACCAATCATACCAATGGCATACAGCCCTTCGGGGGTTACTTTTGAGTAATAGTTTAATGCAGCATTTTTTTCAGGAATCCATGCAGAAACAAAATAATGCTGAACCATTGCTGCCCAACCACCAGTGATGGGTTTATTAAGTTCAGCTTTACGCATATCTTTGAATGTAATTTTTTCAAAAGTCTTTTCTGGGCTGGAGATTGCTGCACCAAAATAAGTTGTTAAATTTGAAAAACCACCTTGGCCATTGCTTGGAGGGCTATCAGTGCGTAGTAATTGCGTATAAGCATTGCCAGTCCAGGCTTTATTTGAATTATTGTCTATTTGATAAGTGACGTTAATTTCATAATTGTTGCGGTGGAAAGTGAAAGATTTAGTAAATTTCACCCCGTTTTTGTTTTGCCAATATAGATTGACATGTATCTCATCTTGGTCGTTTTCTAAGTTGTAATTTTGCTGTTCAGCTTTGTAAAGTGCTTTGCCGGCTGAATTATCTGGCCCTGCTTCGCTTAATATACCACTTTGAGCGACATAGCGTTTTTCTGGATTATTATTCAGTAGAACAAAAGGAGCCTTGGTGTTTAAACTTTCAGGGTATTGTAAAAGCTTGGCTTCAATGATGTCGCCACCTTGCCTATCAATTACAACATCTAAAACGTCAGTTTTGACATGAATAAGGCGTTCTGCTGGGACAACAGCGGGTGTGGCCGGAGTGCTAACTGCTGATCGAGCAACGTTCGGCATGGCGCTGACTGCACTTGTGTTGTTGGGAATAGTTGGGGCTGCATCTGGTAGTGTGCTAGATGCCGTTTGTTGTGCAACGGGCTGTGGATGTTCGGCTTGCCAGGCTTGGTACAAAGAAAAACACACAAAAGCTAAGATGATGTATAAACCAATTCTTAAGTAATCCAGTATATTTTGCATAAGCTTCACTTCTAGTTAAGGTACAGGGTCAACTCCGCCGGGATGCCAAGGGTGACAACGTAACAACCGACGAAACGTAAAATAAATGCCTTGCCAAAAGCCTTTGGTTTTAAAGGCAGCAATAGCATATTTGGAGCAAGTAGGATGAAAACGGCAAGCATTACCAATATAAGGACTGAGAAAATATTGATAACCTCGAATCACGAGGAGCAAGCATTTTGACAGCATGCGATTAAGCGTAGCCATAAACTACCCAGATCTTTTTGTAATTTTGCTTTGTCCTCCAAACGGAGGCCTGCTTGAGCCATAACGACAATGTCTAATCCGGCTAAGTGCTTTTGATTGAGCCTAAACCCTTCGCGAATTATCCTTTTGAGATAGTTTCTTGAAGTAGCCTTTTTGACAATGCGCTTGCTGATAATAACCCCCAAGCGGGGATGAGGCTGCTGGTTACTCTTATATATAGCTAGAAACCAGCCCTGACTAATTTTTAACCTTTCGTTAAAGACTGCAGTAAAACCTGCTTTTGTCGTCAATCGCAACTGACGGGTAAAGCTAAAATTTGAAACAGCGGCCTTTGTCACTATAACTACTTGATTAGACAGTCAATCTCTTGCGGCCTTTCGCGCGACGACGGCTTAATACTGCGCGGCCATCTTTGGTGGCCATACGAGCACGGAAGCCATGTGTTCTTTTGCGTTTAACAACGCTTGGTTGATATGTTCTTTTCATTGCAAAACCAGCCTCTTAACAAAACGTTTTTATAAGAACCGGCTATCATAGGAGACGCTCAAGAGATTGTCAATTAGATCCAGGCCTTACGGTTTTGCAGCAAGTAGTGTTACAGTAGGACATTATTGATGTACAATCCCCTCGATAGTTAATTGAAAGGTGAAATTATGGCCAAAAAGCGCGGTCTTGGAAGATCATTGGAAGCATTACTCACAAAACCGTCAAGTTTAGGTGAAGAAACAGCATTGACGATGGATGAAGCGAGCACTGGAAATTCCAAGGAACGCCTTGCTTTTTTGCCTTTAGACCAAATTCAGCGTGGCAAATACCAACCCAGGCGTGATATGAACCCTGATTCTTTACAAGAATTAGCAGAATCTATCAAAGCCCAGGGTGTTATACAGCCTATTGTCGTTCGCTTTATTAAAGATGCTCACAAGCATGAAATTATTGCCGGGGAAAGACGTTGGCGTGCTGCTCAATTAGCTGGGCTCAATGAAATCCCAGTTATCATCCGTGATATTCCAGACGAAGCTGCCATGGCCATGGCTCTTATTGAGAATATTCAGCGTGAAAGCTTAAATCCTATTGAAGAAGCTCTTGCGTTACAAAAGCTTATTGAAGAATTTAAAATGACTCATCAGCATATTGCTGAAGCAGTCGGTAAATCACGTACCAGTATTACCAATAGCTTGCGCTTGTTATCATTAAGCTCAGAGGTCAAAAGCTTATTAGAAAAAGGCCAGCTGGAGATGGGTCATGCACGCGCTTTACTTAGTTTATCTGCGGGACAGCAACTTGAGGCAGCTCAAACTATCGTGGAGCAAGCTCTTTCCGTTAGACAAGCAGAAGCCTTAGTGCGTGAACTGCAAAACCCTACTTCTACTCAGCATGATATTGCAAGCGTACCAAAAAAAGGAATAGACCCAGATATCAAGCGTCTGCAAGATAGCCTCGCCCGCCGCCTAGGGCTGAAAGTGAAAATACAAGCCCGTCCCAATGGCAAAGGTAAGTTGATCATTCATTATAGAAACGTGAACGAGTTTGATAATTTGCTGGCGCTGCTGCCTGATTGAACCAAAAAATGTAGATGCAGCTTGTTGCCATTTGCCATGTTAGTTTCGCTATGACTAAACACTTTTGCTGAGAATTAAATGCGAACTTTTTTTGCTATTGATTTATCGCCGGATTGCAAGAAGCGGTTAAGCGCTTATATGCATACGCTTGCTGAAAATTTCACAGTTCATTTTGAGAAAGATAGATTCCGTTGGATGAAGCCTCAAAACTTACACCTCACCTTGCAATTCATTGGCCAGTTACAAGAAGAAGACTTAACGCGACTGTTACTGGAAGTAAGAAAAGAATTACTAGAACAAAAAGCATTTTATTTAAAATTAACTAATTTAGAATGGTTCCCTTCTATTAATGCTCCGCATGTTCTTAGTATGCAAGCCAACGAGCATCAACGGTTAGCAAATTTGGCAAAACTAATTGGCAAAGGCATTGCTACTTGCAACTATAATGTAGAAAAACGACCTTACAAAGGGCATGTTACTTTAGCGCGCTTAGAAAATATAAATAATGTTAGTGAGGAAATTTTAAAAAAATTTTCAGCTATTGAGTTACCTGAAATTTTTGTGAAAGAAATAGTATTTTTTCGCAGCGAAGCGGATATGGACGGTTCGCGTTATACCAAATTAGCTTCATTAGAACTCTTAAGCTAAGCAATATAACGTGTTGGATCGGGGAGCCCTGCCTCTTTAAATCCTTTTTGGCGAAAATGACAAGAGTCACATTTGCCGCAGGCGCGTCCATCTGGTGTTGCTTGATAGCAGGAAACAGTTAAGCTGTAATCAAAGCCAACAGAATAACCAAGTTTAATGGTTTCTGCTTTGCTGAGATTAATTAAAGGCGCATTTATTTTGATTGCATGCCCAGATACACCAGCTTTAGTCGCAAGATTAGCCATGCGCTGAAATGCCTCTAAAAATTCTGGACGACAATCTGGATAATGCGAGTAATCGATGGCACTAACACCAGTAAAAATATCGTAAGCTTCTAGCACTTCAGCCCAGGCCAAAGCTAAGCTCCAAAAATTTAAATTACGAGCCGGCACGTATGTAGTAGGGATTTCTGTTGTACCTTGATGAGTAGGAACAGCGATAGCTTTATCAGTTAAGGCTGAGCCACCAAATTGACCTAGAGGATGTTCCACAATGCGATGCTCGACAACTTCTAATAGCTTAGCAATTTTTTTGGCAGCTTCTAGTTCTGCAATATTAGTCTGTCCATAATTGATGGTAAGTGCGTAGCAGTCAAAACCCCGTGATTTTGCAAAAGCCAAGCAGGTTGCTGAATCCAACCCGCCTGACAATAATATGACTGCTTTGCTTTTCATCAGATCACCTAACTAAGTGTCAGATATTTCGCGAATAGTTTGTTGGAATAAACCATATAATGTTGGATTGGTGCGCCAGTTTTCTAAAAATCTTTCCATATCTTTAAAAAATCGATGCCATAGATTCAAAGACGATTTATGTTCGCGCATGCTGTCTAGATCAATGATAACGGGCTGATGATTTTTCTGTAAAAGGATATTGGTAATCTTTAAGTCGCCATGACAAAGGCGTAAGCGCGCTAAGTTGAAGAACATAATAATAATACGCTTAGCCATTGCAGCAGATTGCGAAGCATTATCTGCAGCTTCAAAGAATTGCTGCGCTGGCATTCCATCAATATATTCCATCACGAAATATGAACGGTTGCGTAACCCCATAAAATTTTGATCAATAGCTGCTATCGGGTTAGCTGTTGGGATACCTGAAAATTTGAGTTGGTGAGAAAGCCGCCAACAAGACATTGCTCGTGAAGGCTTGAACCAACCTTTAAAGGCATTTGCTAAGCCTTTATAGTTATAACGCTTGACTACAAACGTGCGTTCACCTATGGGCACTTTAACAACAGTTGAACTTCGTCCAGCTTTTAAAACTTCTAATTGTGGGTGATTAAAGAAGCTTTCAGGGTTTTCGAGAAAATGTTCATGTTGTTTACTGAAATAGCGCCTATCAAAAATAGCATAAAAGGAAAATTTTTTGATGCATCCGAATTGGGTGCTAGAGCGAAATATTTTTTTACTATAGTTCAACCAACGTGATGCATTCCATTGCTGTATTGTTTTCTGCAGCAACTGAATATCAGCATTTTCAATAAGCCAATTGCGTGCTCTAACATAAGTATTAAATAACCTCTGTTGTAGCTTGTCCGTGTGTAACCCTAATTGTGAAAATAATAGAGCCAGATTTTCAATGCTAGTCTTTTTACTAAGTGGTTCACGCAAGCATTTTATATCAGCTCCATCAATAGAATAAATTTTTTCACCCGACCATAGAAAGTTTTTTAAATGAAGGTCTTCTTGTAGTAGTCCCATCACATGCTGAGTGGCGAGCTCAAGGGTAAGAGCTTGCATAGCGGGTTCGCTTTCAGCTGAATTTTGCTGGCGTTGCCAAAAGTCTTCAAGGCTTTCAGCGTTTTGTATGCGCTCAAAAATAATGACTTGCATGGTGCGGCTTGCGGCGTCGCCTTGGTAGTAGACTTTAGGGGCAGGAATCTTGGCTTCAGTTAAAGCCTTAGCGCCGCGAAGATCGCGTTGCATGTGTTGTTTGGCTTGGCGAGCAAAAAATATTTTGGCGACAACCGCTTGATTATTCCAGCGGCCAAATGCCACTAGGCGCTTGCCTGGGATTATGCGCACGACTTTATCGCTAGTAAATACAGCTTCGTGGTCATCGAGTTTTAAACTAAAATTACGTGCAAAATCGTAATTTGCTTTAAGCAAGATTTGACGGGTAATTTCCTGCTCGTTGTTAGTAAATGGCATGGGCGCCATGTAATTTTTCTCCACGTGCAACGGTTTTGCTCCAAAGGTTTGATTCGGTCGCTATAATAGCGCGAAGTGGCTGCTGATGGTATGCTTTTATGAACCGATATAGATCGCGCTGCGTTAACCCAATTCCTTTGCTGGAAAAATACAGGCCTGCAAGATCTTTGATAATCCAGCGTTGTCGCAAGCGGCGGTGGATGCTAGCGCGATGTAAATCAATCAAATAAAGTTTAAAATTTTCTAGCTTGCTCAATAAGAAGTGGCAGATATAAAAATCGCGATGATTAATTCCATTTTGGTGCATAGTGCGGGCAATTCGGGCTACCTCATTTATTATTTTTCGCTTTAGTGGAAATGCAGGTGGCTTGGTTTTCCATTCTTTACAGAAATCTTCTAAGCTAACGGTTTCTTTTAGTTCTTTCATCAACAGGAAAGACTTCTGGGTGGCGGGGTTTATGCCTCGCTTTCCAAATGCTGAAAC